>NZ_JBWPVU010000022.1:0-615 GCF_056590255.1 Fenollaria sp. C0166D3 | reverse complement strand
TCTTTCTCGTAAATTGATTTTTTAATTATTTATTTAATCAAAGTAGGATTCTAAGGTGTCCTGAACCTGACCAAAGCCTTTATGAATTCGATTGAAATAACGGTCATTGTAGCTCATTGCCTGAATGCCAATAAAAGCATCAAGCGACTGTTCAGTTGGAAACTCTGCCTTAGGCTTAGCTTTGCGCTTGATCACATTGTTAAATGATTCAATCATGTTAGTCGAATAAATTGAAGCTCTGATCTGCTTGGGATAGTTATAAAAGACCAGCAGATCTGGTTCTATGTCTTTCAAGCTTCTGATAACATGGCTGTAAACCTTGCCCCATTTGGTATAGAAGTCATGCAGGACAGCTGTGGCTTCTTCTTTGTTTGTCTGTTGATGCACCTGTTTGAATTCGTTCATGATCTTTTCACGATCGTCGACGCGTACTTTAGCGCAGATATTGCGCATGACATGAACCAAACAGCGTTGAAAATGAGCTTTAGGATAAGTCCTGGCCAAGGCTGTTTTCATGCCAACAACACCATCAGAAAGAAAAAGCTCAACTTGCTTTAAGCCTCGGGATTTCATGTTTTGAAGCATATCTGTCCAGACTTCAATGTTCTCGCTAGG
>NZ_JBWPVU010000016.1:0-2033 GCF_056590255.1 Fenollaria sp. C0166D3 | reverse complement strand
AAAAGCTCAACTTGCTTTAAGCCTCGGGATTTCATGTTTTGAAGCATATCTGTCCAGACTTCAATGTTCTCGCTAGGCGCAATGCAGTAGTCAATGACCTCCTTGTGCCCATTAGGCTTGATGCCAATGGCAATATAGACTGCTTCACGCTCAAATGTTTCTCGGCGCAAAGGAAGGTATGTCGCATCCAAATAGACGCAGAAAAACTTGTCGCTTAGCTTGCGTTTGTGGTAAGCCTCAACCTTTGGAATCATCTGCTTGGAAATATTTGATACCTGAGCTGGACTGTAATGGCTGCCATACATCTTTTCAATTAGATCGGCTATTTCCCTGGTGGTCACGCCCTTGGAGTAAAGCTTGATAATCATGCTTTCCAAGATATCCGAGTGCTGCTTGTAGTCAGGCAGCGTGTGCTGATGAAATTGACCGTTGCGATCCCGAGGCACTTGCACTTCAATTGGGCCAAATTGCGTATCAACTTTGCGGAAATAAGCACCATTTCTAGAGTTGCCAGTATTCCAGCCATTTCTGGCATAGGGATCATAGCCCAGAAAGGCAGTCAATTCAGCTTCTAACAAGTTATTAACAGCCTGTTGTAGCTCTTTGCGCAATAAATCATTTATTTTGTCTGGATTGAATAGAGCTTGAGCAAAATCTTTGGTAAAATCATTCATGAAGGAGTTCTTCTTTCTGTATGTGTTTTTTTGTTCAAACCAATCATACGAGAAAGGAACTCCTTTTTCTAATGTTTAAAGAAATAAATTTAAGGAATCATTCATCCTTACACAAACTATTTTACAGTCTCGGAAATTTTTGTATTGATAGGCTTTTCGGTTAAAATAATTAAGGGAGGAATTTAGCCGATGAAAAGATTTCAGCATAAGTATACTTTGCCAGCGATTTTGACTTTATTAATTCTGGCGATTGCATTTCTTTTGATTGGCTTTTTCAATTTTAAGCGGCAAACAACTTTACCGCCAGATGCTAATTCAAGTGCGATTGGGATTGAGTTAAATCAAGATATTGACTATGTTGATTTACATAAATTGCAATCTAATGGCGTTTCCTTTATATATTTGAAAGCAACCCAAGGCAGATCATATTTTGATGAAAACTATCTGTCTTATCGTGACCAAATTTTAGGAACGAACTTGGCATTTGGTAGTGAGATTTCCTATAGCAATGAATCGACTCCGATGCAGCATTACCGCTACTTTTTTTAAGCAAGTAGGACAAAATACGGGCTCGCTGCCAATTCTAATTGTACCGGCAGTGACTACTCGTTCAGCGAGATATTTGCGGTCAATGGGGCAGTTTGCGGCTTTATTGCAAGCAGCTGGCAAAAGAGTCATGGTGAAAGTTGATCATAAATATCAACATTACTTTAATCCGCAAACGTTATTTATGTCATCAGATAGTAAGGCACCGAATAAATTAAAGTATTCATTTTGGTGCTACACTACTAACGGACGCGTAAGGAATGTTTCAGGCTTAGAAAGCCAGGTAACGATGTACGCGTATAACGGGACCGTTGGTCAATATAAGCAAAAGTATGGGCAATTAACACAGTAATAATGTATCAAGAAAAAATCAAACAAGTTTTAATTAGAGAACACAAGGACCAGCCAACTTTAATTCAAAAAGAAAGCTATGATGCCATTCGCAATGGTGCGAGCCTGGTTGGATTGGCTAAGACAGGTACGGGTAAGACATTGGCTTATGCACTTCCTAGTTTGGAAAAAGCACAGCCAGGTAATGCTAACAGCGTGGTAATTATTGCGCCAACGACTGAATTAGCTGTACAAATTCGTCATGCAATTAATCCTTACATCCACGCTTTAGGATTAAAAGGCGTCAGCTTGGTTGGTGCTGGCAATAGAAAGAGACAAGAAGACAATCTGAAGAAAAAGCATCCTGAAGTGGTCGTAGCTACACCAGGCCGTTTTTTTGACTTCTTCTCAAGTGGTCGAATTAAAGTAAACCAGATCAAGACTTTGATTATTGATGAAGCCGATGATATTTTAGAATTTACT
>NZ_JBWPVU010000001.1:0-268187 GCF_056590255.1 Fenollaria sp. C0166D3 | reverse complement strand
GACAAGACAGACAAAACAAGCGCATTTGAAAAAGTTGCACAAAAACTAGGAATGAAGATTAAAAGGACAAGACCATATTCACCATGGCAAAATGGAAAAGTAGAAAGAAGCCATAGAGAAGATGGCAAAATAGTGTACAACAGAAAAATATTTACAAGAGAAAAAGATCTAATTAAGCAAATATATAAACATCAAAATAGATATAACAATACAGCAAAAATATCATTAAATTTTAAGACACCAAACCAAGTTGTAAAAGAATATTTTTCTAAGTGTAACATATGTCTTGACAATTAAGAATGGGCGCCACATAAAAACGCATCAAGTGCTTGAACTTATGCCTCTTTTGTAGTATAATATAAATTATAATGGAGAAGTAGGAGGCAAAATGAGAATTTTAGGTATAGACCCAGGCATCGCTATAGTTGGTGTGGGCATCATTGATTATGACGGCAATAAGGCTCGCGATGTGTTCTACGACGCAATCACAACGCACAAGGACCTTAGTTTAGATAAAAGACTTGAGAAGATTTACTTTGAGCTTGGAGCTATAATCGACAAGTACGACCCAGATGAAGCGGCAATTGAAGAACTATTTTATTTTAAAAATCAAAAAACGGTTATACAAGTTGCTGAAGCTAGAGGCGTGACTCTTCTTTGCTTAAAGCATAAGAATCTCGCAACATACGAGTACACTCCACTTCAAATTAAACAAGCTGTTACTGGTTATGGTAGGGCTGAGAAAAAGCAAATGCAAGAGATGGTTAAGACTTTTCTTCACTTAGAAAAGGTTCCAAAACCTGACGACGTTGCTGACGCTTTAGCAGTTGCTCTAACTCATAGCGCAAGTATTAATTTTAAAGATCAATTTTTATTGAGGTAATTATGTTTGAATATATGATAGGTGAGGTTGTAGATAAGAAGAAGGACTACATAGTTTTATTAGTAAATAATATTGCTTACAAAGTTTTTACATCCAAAGAAACTATGGAGAGCGATATCTACGACGGCGAAGTAAAAATTTATATGAATTTAGTAGTTAGGGAAGATGACATGAGTCTATATGGCTTTGCCAATAGATACGAAGTCGACTTTTTCAATCTGATTACAACAGTTAATGGCGTTGGACCAAAGACTGCCATAGGTATTTTGTCTGAACAAAAGGTAGTTGATCTACAAAAGGCCATCGTCACAAATGATGAAAAAGCCTTAATGAAGGCGCCTGGCATAGGAAAGAAAACTGCTCAAAGAATCATTCTTGAGCTTAAGGACAAAGTTAGCAAGGGAAGCGAATTTGAAGACCTTGCAAATGTTGTAAGTGTTGGCAGCAACCTAAACGAAGCTATAGAAGCGCTTACTTCGCTTGGCTACAATAAATATGAAATCACAAGCATTGCCAAAGGTTTAGACGAGACTATGGAAGTAGAAGATTTAATTAAAGAGCTATTGAAAAGGCTTTCAAAGTAGGTGTTTAAGTGGAAGAAGATAGATTAATAACAACTGATTTGAGGTCAGGCGAAGAAAATTTTGACAATTCACTCAGACCAAAGTGGTTTAACGACTATATTGGTCAAGACAGCGTTAAGGAAAAGCTAAAAATCTTTGTTAATGCTGCAAAGATGAGGGGCGAGCCACTTGACCACGTTCTTTTATATGGACCACCAGGACTTGGTAAGACTACTCTTGCGAATATCATCGCAAATGAGATGGGTGTTAATATCAAGATAACATCTGGTCCTGCTATTGAGAGGCCGGGCGATTTGGCCTCAGTTCTAACAAATTTAAAAGATGACGATGTATTATTCATTGACGAGATACATAGAATATCACGTTCTGTAGAGGAAATACTTTATCCAGCGATGGAGGACTATTCACTTGACCTAATCATAGGTAAAGGCCCATCGGCAAGATCGGTTAGGATAGATCTTTCAAGATTTACGCTAATAGGCGCAACAACTAGAGCAGGATTGTTGTCATCACCATTAAGAGATAGATTTGGTGTTATACTAAACTTAGATTTATACGATGAAGACTCACTTTGTGAGATAGTTACGAGATCTGCCGGCATTTTAGATGTAGAGATTGATGACGCAGGCGCAAGAGAGATAGCAAGAAGGTCTAGAGGCACTCCAAGAATTGCTAATAGGCTACTAAAGAGGGTTAGAGACTACTCTTTAGTACTAGAAGATGGCTCTATATCTGGCAAGATTGCTAAAAAAGGCCTAGATATACTAGAAATAGACCACTATGGCCTTGACAAAACTGACAGAAAGATACTTGATGTTATGATAAATACTTATGGTGGCAGGCCAGTCGGCTTAGATACGCTTGCAGCATCATCGAACGAGGAAAGAACTACGATAGAAGATGTTTACGAGCCATATCTAATTCAGCTTGGTTTTATCGCAAGAACGCCAAGAGGCAGAGTAGCAACCAAACTTGCTTATGACCACATGGGCTACAAGTATAACGAAGGAGAGAATTATGAAGAATAAAATATTAATTATACTATCAATATTTTTGTTAGCATTTTCTATAAACAGTGCTAAAGCAGAGACTGGATATGAGCATATAAGTAATGTTGATGTAAAGCTTGGTATAAGTGCGCAAAACATGAATGAATTAAAACTATACAGTGACGATGGTTTTGAAGTGAGAGATATGTACTCTAACTTAAGCCTATTCCAAAGCTTTGAAAAGAGTATCGTTCTTAAATTAAATGGACAAAATTATGATATTTATGACTCTTTAGGTAATTATTTATCAAGTATGGCTACAAACAAGTCTATGAAGATTCAATCTCCTAGTTCGAGTCCTATAAAGATAAATAATAAAAGATACAGAGGCTACTTAACATTTGATACAGTTGACAAGCAGTTGGCTGCTATTAACAATGTCGGCCTTGAAGAGTACCTTTATGGCGTCGTTCCAAGAGAGATGCCAAGCACTTTCTCATACGAAGCGCTTAAGGCACAAGCGGTAGCGGCTAGATCTTATGCGGTTTGTAGTGTTACAAGAAATAAGGATAAATCATTTGATTTATATGATACTGTATCTAGCCAAGTTTATGGCGGTTTTGACGCTGAAAGAGACAATGTGAGAAAAGCGGTCGATGAAACTAGAGGACAAATCTTATTGTCTGAAGGCAAGGTTGTTAACGCGACTTATTCATCATCAAACGGCGGATATACAGCGGATGCTAACGATGTTTGGGGCGCTAAGTATAAGTATTTAATCTCAAAAGAAGATAAATATTCTATAAATGAGCCAAATTATAATTGGAATTTTGAAATGAATGCAAATGACTTAATTAACGGACTTAAAAAGCAAGGCATTAGTATAAATTCGATAAATCAAATTTTTGTTAAAGAAAACAACAATAGCAGAAGAGTTAAGACTGTTGCTATAATGGACGGCACTAAAGAAGTGCTTGTCGATAACAATAAATTTAAGAATGCCATTGGCGCGAATAAATTCAAGAGCAGCATGTATACAGTTGAGGCAAATGGTGTAAGCACTGCTACGCAAGCGCCAGAAAACGATAATGATGGCGAAGTAACTGTTTTATTTGAAGATGGCGTAGCTATATTTATAAGCAGTGAAACTAGTGAAAAAGCTAGTCCGAGCCCAGCTATAAGCGCTGATGCAAAGATTAAGATAGCTGGTCACGGCTGGGGCCACGGTGTTGGACTAAGCCAATGGGGCGCAAACAACATGGCTAAGGCCGGACTAAAATATGATGAAATACTAAAATTCTACTATGACGGAGCTGAAATAAGTAATGGAAACTAAAGATTTTTACTATGATCTACCTGAGGAGCTAATTGCACAGCACCCCATAGACAAAAGAGATGAATCAAGACTTATGGTCTTGGACAGAAAAACTGGCAAGGTCGAACACATGATTTTTCATGACATAATAAACCTTCTTCATGAAGGAGACGTGCTAGTTGCAAACGATAGCAAGGTAATACCTGCAAGACTCTTTGGCAATAGGCCTGGAAAAGAAGAAAAGATAGAAGTTCTTCTAATTTCACAAACAGAAAAAGACACTTGGAAGACTCTTGTTAAGCCGGGCAAGAAGATGAAGATAGGCAGTGAAATTGAATTTGGTCACGGTCTTCTAAGAGCTGAAGTAGTTGATATTGATGACGATGGCGTTAGATATATAAAATTTAAATACGATGGAATTTTCCTAGAGATATTAAATGAACTTGGCGAGATGCCTCTTCCACCATATATTAAGGAAAGACTTGAAGATAAGGATAGATACCAAACTGTTTACGCTAAGAACCTTGGTTCAGCCGCCGCACCAACAGCGGGTCTACACTTTACTAAGGAGCTATTAAAAGAGCTAGAAGATAAGGGCGTGAAGATAGTTTATCTAACACTTCATGTTGGTCTTGGAACATTTAGACCTGTCAAGGTAACAGATGTTGAGAAACACAAGATGCACAGTGAGTTCTATAACCTTTCTGAAGAGGCGAGCGAGACCATAAACAAAGCAAAAAAAGAAGGTAGAAGAGTTATAGCTGTTGGAACTACTACAGTTAGAACGCTTGAAACGATAGCTGCAAAGGGCGAGATCAAGGCTAGTCACGGATGGACTGATATATTCATATATCCTGGCTTTGAATATAAGGCAGTTGACGCACTAATCACGAACTTCCACTTACCAGAGTCAACGCTAATTATGCTTGTAAGCGCCTTTGCTTCAAAAGAGATGATACTTAACGCATATGCGGAAGCTGTTAAAGAAAGATACAGATTCTTCAGCTTTGGCGATGCAATGTTTATATTGGATAGATAATATGGAATTTGAATTAATTAAAACAGATAGTAAAACTAAAGCAAGAGCTGGTCTAATGAAGCTAAAACATGGCGTTGTTGAGACGCCTATCTTCATGCCGGTAGGAACGAGAGCAACGGTTAAGACTATGACGCCTGATGAGCTTAAGGACTTGGGCGCTCAAATCATTCTTTCGAACACATATCACTTGCATTTAAGACCTGGCGAAGACATAGTTCAAAAAGCTGGTGGGCTTCACAAGTTTATGAACTGGGACAAGCCTATCTTAACAGATAGCGGCGGCTTTCAAGTCTTTAGCTTGGGCGGAATGAGAAAGATTAGTGAAGAAGGCGTTGAGTTTCGCTCACATATAGATGGCTCAAAGCTATTCATATCTCCGGAGAAATCGATTGAGATACAAACAAAGCTTGGCAGCGACATCATGATGGCCTTTGACGAGTGCGCTCCTTATCCTGCGTCTAGAGAATACATTATAAACTCGATGCATAGAACGACTAGGTGGCTTGAAAGATGTAAGGACGCTTGGACAGATAGAGAGAATCAAAATCTATTCGGCATTATTCAAGGCGGCCTTTACAAGGACCTTCGTGAAGAGCATGCGAAAGAAATTTGCTCTATTGATTTGCCTGGATATGCTGTTGGCGGCCTTTCAGTAGGTGAACCAGTTGATTTGATGAATGAGGTCTTGGACCATGTAACTGATTTTATGCCTGAGAATAAGCCTAGATACAATATGGGTGTAGGTACGCCACTATATTTATTTGAATCAGTTGAAAGAGGTATAGATATGGCGGACTGCGTTCTACCAACAAGAATCTCGAGAAATGGAACGCTTATGACATCACACGGAAGACTTGTAATAAAGAACGCTAAGTATAAGGAAGACTTCACTAAACCAGACCCTGAGTGCGATTGCTACACTTGTAGTCATTACTCAAGAGCTTATTTAAGACATCTTTTCAATGTTGACGAGATACTTGCTTATAGATTAGCTACTATTCATAATTTAACTTTCTTACTAAAGATGATGAAGAATATTAGAGAATCAATTTTAGGCGATTATTTCTTAGAGTATAAACATGAATTTTATAAAAAATATGGATATTTAAAGTAATATAGTGTATAATAGTATTAACAATATAGGGAGGTTATATGATGACATTAAATTTTTTAGCAGGAGCTCAACAAGCAAACGCAAGCGGATCATTACTTAGCATGATAATTCCATTTGTATTATTTGGTGCATTCGCATACTTCTTTTTAATCAGACCACAAAAGAAACAAGCACAAAAGTTACAAGAACTAATAGACTCACTTAAAGTTGGTGATCAAATCGTAACTATTGGCGGTATCTTAGGTAAGATTGTTCAAATTAAAGAAGATGTTTATGTAATCGAAATAAATCCAGGATGCAATATGGAGATAGCTAAGTGGGCATTCAGAGACAAGGCATCTAGAAAAGAGATTAAGAACGTAGAAAAATCAGAAGATTTATAAAAAGCAAAGGCTGGTCATAGTGGTCAGCCTTGATTTTTTTGATTAAAGATGAGTGTTTTGGGTAAATATACTTAGGTGGTGATTTAATGCAAAATATATTTTTAGTGGCAAATACAGATGTTTTTTTATTGACCGATATAGCGGCATTTTTATTAGTAATCATAGGCACGCTCTTTTTAAGTCTTGCTTTAATAAAGAAGAAGCAAAGTGCTTACATAAGTTTATTTTTCTTAACACATCTTCTTTTGTTTGGATCTAGAATTGTATGTCAAACAAATAATTTTTATCCACTCGGATTATTCATATTTGCTTGTATTTTTGTAGTTTTGGAAATATTTATTCCTGGCTTCACTATAACAGGTGTACTTGGTTTACTAGCATATTTCACATCTGTAGTTTTAGCTTTTACTGATTATAGATATGGCTTAATGACTGTATTTATATTGATAAATTGCAATATAGCTTTCCTTAAGTACATGCTTAGTAAGGGTTATTCATTTAATGGATTAACTCATCTTGTTTTAAGCACCGAATCAAATTTAAAAGAGAATAAAGAAGAAGTAAATGAGCTAGAAAAGCTCGTAGGAAGTAAGGCAAAATCAATCAGCTCTTTAGGACCAACAGGTTTTGTTTTGATTGATGGAGTCAAATATAACGCTATAAGCTACGACGGCTACCTTGATAATGGTCTTGATCTAAAGATTATAGCGGTTAAAGGAAGATATCTAATAGTTGACAGGGAGGTTAAGTAATTATGTTTTTAACAGGTTTTATTAATGCTTTATTATCAGGTAAATTAATTTTTGTAATACTTGGGATTATAGTCTTAAGTATGTTTTTCTCGTTCGTTCCTATAGGTTTATGGATAACAGCATTCTTCTCAGGAGTTAAGGTTAGCATGGCTACACTTACAGGTATGAGACTTAGAAGAGTTGCTCCAAGCAAGATTATCAATCCAATGATTAAGGCTACAAAGGCTGGACTTGATATAAAGGTTAACGAACTAGAAGCTCACTACCTAGCTGGTGGTAATGTAGATACACTTGTTGACGCACTTATCGCAGCACAAAGAGCTGATATACCACTAGACTTTACTAGAGCAGCAGCTATTGACCTAGCTGGTCGTAACGTACTTGAAGCTGTTCAAGTAAGCGTAAACCCTAAGGTTATAGAAACTCCTTCCATATCCGCAGTTGCTATGAACGGTATCGAAGTCGTTGTAAAAGCAAGAGTAACTGTTAGAGCAAATATCGAGAGATTAGTCGGTGGTGCTGGTGAAGAAACTATCATCGCAAGAGTTGGTGAAGGTATAGTAACTACAGTTGGTAGCGCGGATACACATAAGGCCGTGCTTGAAAATCCTGATAGCATTTCAAAAACAGTTCTTAAAAAAGGTCTTGATTCAGGAACAGCATTTGAAATACTTTCTATAGACATAGCAGATATCGACGTTGGTAGAAACATCGGAGCTAAACTGCTTATGGATCAAGCAGACGCCGATAAGAAGATAGCTCAAGCTAAGGCGGAAGAAAGACGTGCCATGGCCGTTGCTAGCGAACAAGAAATGAAGGCTGAAGTTCAAAAGATGAAGTCAAAAGTTGTTGAAGCTGAAAGAGAAGTACCTCTAGCTATAGCTGAAGCACTAAAGAACGGTAACTTAGGAGTTATGGATTATTACAAGATGAATAATATTAACTCAGATACTGATATGAGAAAGTCCATATCAGATACACAAAAGCTAGATAAGTAGGATACTATGGATGGATTATTTGTATTAGCGTTTTTATTTATGCTAATATCATCTATCGTCACTACTGTAAATGAAGCTAATAAGAAGAAAAAGCAAAGAGATATTTTAGATAAAAAGCTTGATGAAATTTACACTAGAACGATGAAAGATGCTAATAAAGCAAATGATAGAGAAAATAAAAAACGTGAAAGGGTTAAAAAGATAGGCAATTTAGAAAAGCACTATGACGAAGCAATTAGAGATGATTACAAAGAAAGAGCCGATGACTATTTCTCAGAAAAGAGCAAAAAGCTCGATGAATACCTTTCTAGAGATATTAAAGATAGGCTTCGTGATTATAAAGCAGAAAAAGAGGAAAAGCTTAGAGAAGAAAATAATGAAATAATTGCAGCAGAAAATAGCGCTTTTAATGAAATTGAGTCTGAAGAGATCGATGGTATTAATTTTACAAAGGAAAATTTAGCTAGATCTATAGTAATAAAAGAAATTTTAGACAAACCACTTGCCTTAAGGAGGATTAATGAGTAGAGAACTTAATTTTGACAGCAATAAGCAAGAAGCATTAGCTGGTAATTTAGATACAAATATCAAAATAATTGAAAAAGAACTAGACGTGAAGCTTGATATCAAATCTGATAAGATTGTGATAGCTTCAGGTGATGAAGAGAAAGAGGCTATGGCTGAGAGACTTATAAAAGCCTTATCAAGCCTTATCGACACACAAAAATCACTTA
Organism: Fenollaria sp. C0166D3; assembly: GCF_056590255.1. Lineage (NCBI taxonomy): Bacteria > Bacillati > Bacillota > Clostridia > Eubacteriales > Fenollaria > Fenollaria sp. C0166D3. Next base: position 259,396 of record NZ_JBWPVU010000001.1, on the reverse strand, counting down.
GTAAAGAGGACATATACTACTCCATCAATCTAGTGAAAAAATCCAAAGAACATCAATTATATGATATACAGAAGGATGTAGTTGCAATTACTAGCGAGGGCAAAACCATCAGACCAAAGACTATTGGCCAAAAAAGATATGTTGATATGATTAGAAAGTCAGGCATAACCTTTGGTATAGGACCTGCAGGTACTGGAAAGACTTATCTTGCCATCGCCATGGCGGTTAATGCTTTCAAAAATAAGGAAGTATCTAAGATTATATTAACAAGACCAGCTGTGGAAGCAGGCGAAAACCTTGGTTTCTTGCCGGGCGATCTAAAGGAAAAGGTAGATCCATATCTAAGGCCAGTTTATGACGCCTTATATGAAATTATGGGCAAGGAGCAATATGAAAAGAATGCTGAGAGAGGACTTATCGAGGTCGCTCCACTTGCTTACATGAGAGGAAGAACTTTGGATAAGGCCTTCATAATTCTTGATGAAGCGCAAAACACTACTGAAGAGCAAATGAAGATGTTCTTGACTAGGATGGGCTTTAACTCTAAGGTTATAGTTACTGGCGACATTACTCAAAGGGACTTGCCTAAGGGAAAAAAATCTGGTCTAATAGCTGCTAGCCATATCTTAAGAAATATAAATGGCATTAGTTTTATCGAACTTACTCAAACAGACGTTGTTAGAAACATACTTGTACAAAGAATTATCGAAGCATATAATGCATATGAGAGCAAAAAGCTTGATAAAGAAAGTAAAGAGAGAGAAGAAAAAGATGGACATAGTGATAAATAACGAAAATAATTATTCGATAGAGGCTTCTTACGAAGATACTATGAAGAGGATCGCTTCACTTGCTTTAAAGATGGAAGGTCTTGAAGATCACTACGAGGTAGGTCTTACTTATGTATCGAAGGACGAGATAAAGGATTTAAATAGAGAGTATAGAAATATTGATAAAGTAACTGACGTTTTATCTTTTCCTCTTATAGAAGATTTTTCATCTGATGAGACTCTCTTAGGTGATGTAGTTATTTCATATGAAGTAGCTCAGGAGCAAGCAAAGGAATATGGTCACAGCCTTGAAAGAGAAATCATGTTTCTCTTCACTCACAGTATACTGCACTTACTTGGCTACGACCACATCGAGGACGAAGACAGAGTCATTATGGAAGAAAGACAAAGAGAAATACTTGATGAGCTTAAAATCACGCGTTAAGTATTGAATTTATCACTAATTTATTGTATAATAAAGATTCGAGGGATGATATGGAATATAAAGAACTAGTTGAATCAGCCTTAAGCGTTTTAGATAGATCATACTCAGTTTATTCTAAATATAAAGTTGCTGCAGCCGTTGAAATGGACGACGGCAGTGTTTATAATGGCGTAAACATTGAGAATGCTTCTTATGGCTTAACAATATGCGCTGAGCAAAGCGCTATAGCAAATGCTATCACTAACGGTGATTCAAGAAAGATAAGTAAGATTGCAATAGTTAATCCAGATTCATATCCGTTTCCGTGTGGAGCGTGCAGACAATTTATTAGTGAGTTTACAAAAGATGCCAAGGTAATTGTTGCGAGGAACACGGGCGATTACAAAGTATATAATATAAAAGATCTGCTTCCAGCATCTTTTTCATTAGATGACAAATAGAGGTGAGACGATGGAATTTAAATCAGGCTATGTAGCCGTTGTAGGTAGGCCAAACGCTGGTAAATCGACGCTACTAAATAAATTAGTAAAATTTAATATATCAATAATCTCTGACAAACCGCAAACAACAAGAGATATAATCAATTTTATATATACAGATGACGACGCACAAATCATCTTCATGGATACACCTGGCTATCAAATAGCTAGAAATAAACTAGGAGATTACATGGATAAGGCCATGAGATCAGCTATAGAAGATGCTGATATGATTCTTTATATTATAGATGGTTCTGTGCCATTTAAGGCTGGAGAAAAAGAACTTATGGATATAGTCATGAGCTCAAATAAAGATGTCGTCATCGCCATAAATAAGATTGATAAAAAGGAATCATACTTAGACGAAATTATCGCAGAGATAAATGCGCGCAATTTGAAAGCTATTACTGTGCCAATAAGCGCTGCTAATGACGAGAACTTAAATAAATTATTAGATGAGATAAAAAACACATTAAAACCTGGACCAATGTACTACGACGGCGAGTATTTAACTGATAAGCCGATGAAGTTTATAGTCTCAGAGGTGATTAGACAAAAGTGCCTATTGTACTTATCTGAAGAAATACCTCACGGCATCAACGTTGAAATTATTAAGTACGAAGAATTTGAAGACAAGGTAAATATCGAAGCAATTATATACTGCGAAAGAGAAAGTCACAAGGGCATAGTCATTGGCAAGGACGCTTCTATGATTAAAAAAATCAGACTTGCTGCGAAAAAGGATATACAAGCAATGCTTGACACGGATGTTAATCTTAGCCTTAATGTAAAAGTTGCCAAAAACTGGAGAAAGAACGAAGACAAGGTGAAATTCTTTGGATACAAGTAAATCCGAAAAGTTTAGAGGCATAGTAATTGCAAGTAAAAGTGACCAGAAGAACGGTAAGATACTTGAGATATATACGGTAGAATTAGGTCGTATCAAGGCTTATGTAAGAAGCGCATATGATTTAAGAGATAATGTTGCGAGGAGCTCCTTTGTATTTACTGAATCAGAATTTACCCTATCGCAATATAAAGAGATATTCATGGTGAACGACTCAAAAGTTTTATATGCACCAAAGCTTTTAGATACAGATATGAAAAAGCTACATGATTTTGCCTTTTTATCAGAGCTGCTTGTGACACTTCTTAATACACAAGAAGGCGACGAGTACATCTACAGCATGATACTAACTATGCTAAACATTATGGACATATATCCAGAAAAAGCAGAGCAAATAATACTGGCCTTTATTTTGAAACTTATATACATACTAGGCTATTTCCCTAGAATTCAAATAAAGGATGGGCTTAATAGCTACAGTTTTAATTATGAAGATGGCATGATTGTGGCAAGAGACAAAGCTTACTCAAACAAGACCATAACGATAAAAGAACTTAGCTTTATGAAACACTTATTAAATAGCAAATTTACGGACTTAATTGCTATAGACTGCGAAGAAAAATCTATAGCAAATTTAAAAAGATTATTTATAAATTATATTTTATATATATTTGATAAAGATGAATTTAAGACTCTTAAAGTCAAATATTGAGGAGGACAAAATGTATTTTCAAGATTTAATGATGAATCTACTAAACTATTGGAAGGACAAAGGCTGCTTAGTTATGGAGCCTTACGACGTTGAAAAAGGCGCTGGAACTATGAATCCACATACTTTTCTTAGGTCGCTTGGACCTGAACCATGGAGGGTTGTTTACGTAGAACCATCTAGAAGACCAGCGGACGCAAGATATGGTGAGAACCCAAACAGAGTTTATCAACACCATCAATTACAAGTAATATTAAAACCATCGCCATATGATGTACAAGACCTATATTTAGATAGCTTAAAAGCTATAGGCATAGACCCATTGAAGCACGATATAAGATTCGTTGAAGACAACTGGGAATCGCCTACACTAGGAGCTTGGGGTTTAGGCTGGGAAGTTTGGCTTGACGGTATGGAAATAACTCAATTCACATATTTCCAACAAGTTGGTGGACTTAATCTAGATTTAGAATCCTCTGAATTAACTTACGGACTTGAAAGAATAGCTATGTATTTACAAGACGTTGACAATGTTTACGATATACGATGGAACGAGCACTTTACTTATGGAGACATATTTAAGAAGGCAGAGTACGAACACTCTGTATACAGCTTTGAATTAGCTGACAAAGACTTACTTCAAGAGATGTTTGAAAGATATGAGTCTGAGTGCAAGAGAGTTATCGAGGAAGGACTAATACTTCCAGCTTACGACTATGTACTTAAGTGCTCACACACATTTAACGTACTTGATGCGCTAGGAGCTATATCCGTTTCACAAAGAGCAAACTATATACTTAAGGTAAGGAGCTTAGCTAAGCTTATCGCAAGTAAATATGTAGAACAAAGGGAAGAGATGGGATTTCCTTTTACTAAGAAAGTAGGTTTTAACGATGGCAAATAGATACTTATTAGAAGTAGGTATGGAAGAATTACCTGCTAGCTACTCAAAATTAGCTATAGAACAATTTAAAAATGCTTTTGAAAAATTATTAAGTGAAAACTCATACGAAGACTTCGAAGTGAACGTATATACAACGCCTAGAAGAATCACTACTATAGTTGACAATATTATTGAAAACGAAAGCATAGAAAAAGAAGAGATAAAAGGACCATCAAAGGCAATAAGCTTTGACCAAGATGGCAATCCAAGTAAGGCGCTTCAAGGATTTTTAAAGTCAAAGGGCTTAAGCCTTGACGATATCTTTTATAAAGACATGGGCGGAACAGAATATGTTTTTGCTTCTGTTGAACACAAGAGCCTAAGCTTTACTGAACTTATTGAAGCTAATGCAGAAAGCATTATTAGAAAGATAGTTTTCCCTAAATCAATGAAGTGGGGCGGAAGAGATCTTAGATTTGCTAGACCTATCAGATGGATAGTATCTCTTTATAATGACAAAGTAGTTAAATTTAATTTAGAAAATATAAGAGTTTCTAATTTGACTAATGGCCACAGATTTTTATCTAAAAAGGATATAGAGATACCTGATGCACATGATTATATGAAGCTTATGGAAGATAATTATGTAATCGTTGACAATGAAGAGAGAAAAGCAAAAATTAGACTTGAATCAGAAAGATTAGCTAAGTCGGTTGGCGGAAGCTTACAAGATGACGAGGCCATCATAGATCAAGTTACTAACTTAGTTGAGTATCCTACGCCACTACTTGGAACAATCAAGGATCAATACTTAGAACTACCTGATGAAGTAGTAATAACACCTATGAAGGACCACTTAAGATACTTCCCAGTAGTCGATTCAAAGAATAGACTTATGAATCACTTCATTACTGTTAGAAATGGTGACAATAAATATCTAGATATAGTTAGAAAAGGTAATGAAAAAGTACTTGCTGCTAGACTTGAAGATGCAAAATTCTTCTTCAATGAAGACAGAAAGAAAGATCTTGAAGAATATGTTAATGATTTAAAAACTATAGTCTTCCAAGATAAGTTAGGAACACTATATGACAAGACATTAAGAAATATTAAACTAGCAGAAAAGATATGTGACGACTTAAACGTTGGAGATGAAACGCTAGAAACTACTAAGAGAGCAGCCTATCTTTCAAAAGCAGACCTTGCTACTAAGCTTGTTGTTGAATTTACTGAGCTACAAGGCGTTATGGGCAAGATTTATGCCAATCTATCAGGTGAGCCTATAGGCGTTCAAGAAGCAATTTACGAACACTATCTACCAAGATTTGCTCAAGATTCACTACCAACAACTACAGCAGGCGTTGTACTTGCAATGGCAGATAAACTTGATACTATATCAGGACTATTCGCAATTGGTACAAAACCAAGTGGCTCACAAGACCCATTTGGTATAAGAAGAGCAAGTTTGGGTATTATTAATATAGTATTAGAAAAGTCTTTAGACATATCTATCGATTCACTTGTAGAAGAAACATTGTATAATTATGTTAAAATAAATGAGCTAAAGTTTGACTACGATGAAGTTAAAAAGACTGTGCTAGACTATATAGAAACAAGATTTGTAGGTATATTACAAGACAGTAAATACGATGCAAACTTAATTAGAGCGGTTATTAACAAGCATAAAGATTTAAATTTACTAAGCATCAAACAAATTCTATCTAAGCTAGACGGCATTAAAGATAGCGAGGACTTTGAGGATGCAGTAGCTGCTTTTAGAAGAATATATCAAATATCTAAGGGTAAAGAATTCGAAAAAGTTGATCCTAATCAAGATATCATGGAAGAGAGCGAAAGAGAATTATTTAATCTATATACTGAATTAAAAGCAAAAGGCGAAAATATTCAAGACATGGATATAGTTGATGCGATAAAAGTGCTTGCTACTTATAAGGACGGTATAGATAAGTTCTTAGACACAACTATGGTTTTAGTTGATAACAAGCTTATAAAGAATAACAGACTTTCACTTATATCACTAATTCTTGATGAATTTAACTCCGTATTAGATTTTAAAGAAATAGAGGAGATTTAATTGAACGATATAACTATATTTGTAATTTCAGACTCAATAGGTGAAACAGCTGGTAAGATTGCTAGATCATGTATCAAGCAATTCTCTCCAGATGCGTATGAGATTAAGAGGTTTCCATACGTTGATAGTAAGGACAAGATATTTAATGTCTTTGAAAAGGCAAAGCTTGTTCCATCTGTAGTTATATTTACTACAGTGCTTGAAGAACATGCCCAATACATTGAAAGTTTAGGTAAAAAATACAATATACCTACAGTTAATGTAATGAGCAAAGTTTTGGACTCCATCGAATCAGTATTGCATCAAGCACCTATTAGGGAAGCAGGATTGATTAGAAGGCTCGATCAAGAGTACTTTGATAAAGTCTCTGCAATAGAATTTGCTGTTAAGTATGATGACGGTAAGGACCCAAGAGGAATTATCTTAGCGGATGTAGTCTTGCTAGGTATATCAAGAACGTCCAAGACACCGCTTTCTATGTATTTAGCAAATAAAAATTACAAAGTAGCTAACGTACCACTACTTCCTGAGATAGAGCCGAGCGAATTTCTTTTTGAAAAGGATAAGAGAAGGATATTCGGCCTTATCGCATCTGATAGAAAGATAAATGAAATCAGAATTGAAAGGATGAGATCCTTAGGTATAGAAGACATAGGCAACTACGCTTGTACTGATAGAATCAACGAAGAGCTTTTATATTCTAAGGAAATAATGGGCAAGATTGGCTGCCAAGTAATTGATGTTACAAATAAAGCTATAGAAGAAACCGCATCGATAATAATCGAAAGTTTAAATAGAGATTTTGGTGAGATGAATGACTAATTTTAGAGAAAATTATGAAGCATTTCAAAATTCTTACTTATCTGAATACGCTTGTAGATGCTCAGATACAAAGGGAAGAAAGATTGAAGAAGAAAAGTGTACTATAAGAACTGACTTTCAAAGAGATAGAGACAGAATACTTCACTCAAAAGCGTTTAGAAGGCTTAAACATAAGACACAAGTTTTCTTAGCACCACAAGGTGACCACTTCAGAACTAGACTTACTCATACACTAGAAGTAAGCCAGATAGCTAGAACTATAGCCAGAGCCTTAAGATTAAATGAAGATTTGGTTGAGGCCATATCCTTAGGTCATGACTTAGGACACACTCCATTCGGTCACGCAGGTGAGAGCGCATTAAATGAAAAGTGTAAGGACTTTGGTGGATTCAAGCACTACAAACAAAGTTTAAGAGTTGTTGATGTACTTGAAAAGAGAAATGGTCGCTTCGGTCTAAATCTTTGTGAAGAGGTTAGAGATGGTATACTTAATCATAGCGGACAAAATGAAGCCTTTACACTCGAAGGAAAATTAGTAAAGTTCGCAGATAGAATTGCTTATATCAATCATGATATAGACGATGCCATCAGAGCGGGTATATTATCAGAAAAAGATATACCTAAAGATTTGATAGAAATATTAGGAGATTCTCACTCAAAGAGAATAAATACTTTAATCACAGACATATTAAATGAAAGCTACGGACAAAATCACATAGCCATGTCGAAGGAGATTGGCGAAGCAATGGAGGCTTTAAGAGCTTTCATGTTTAAGGAAGTTTACTTTAATCCAATAACTACCAAAGAACATGATAAGGCGAAAAACATAATATCCATGCTATACGATTATTATGTAGAGCATCCTGAAAAATTGCCTGAGAATATTAAAGAGATAGATGCAAGTCTTAATCAACAAATATGTGACTACATCGCGGGTATGTCTGATATATATGCAATAAACGAATTTAACAAGATATATGTACCACAAACGTGGAAAAATGAGGTTATACTATGAAAGTAATTAATGCAGCAGTCATTGATAAAATTAAAGAATTTAATAATATTGAAGATGTGATTGGAGAAAATATTAAACTTGAGAAAAAAGGCACATCTTATACTGGTCTGTGCCCATTTCACAAGGAAAAGACTCCTTCCTTCCACGTTAATAGCAAGGACGGTTACTACAAGTGCTTTGGCTGCGGCGAAGCAGGTGACGTTATTACTTTTATAGAAAAGTATAAAAACTACTCTTTCCAAGAAGCAGTTGAGTACCTTGCAGATAGAGCAAATATAACGCTTCAAGAAGCAACAGCTAAAAAAAAACTGAAAATGATCTCATAGAGAAATTTTATGATATTAATAAAACAGCTCTTGACTTCTTCCAAAATCAAATACTAAAGTCAAAAATTGCTATTGATTATTTGATGAAGAGGAAGTTAAATAAAGACACTGTATTAAAATATCAATTAGGCTACGCGCCAAACGAGTGGACAGCGCTTAAAGACTATTTACTTAGCAAAGGTTATGACGAAAACTTCATAATTAGAGCAGGACTTGCGAAGAGAAAAGAAGGCAAAGATAGTTCATACGACACTTTTAGAAACAGATTAGTCTTTCCTATAGTGGACTCACATAACCACGTTCTTGGTTTTAGCGCAAGAAGCTTGGATAATAGCATGCCTAAGTACTTAAACACTAGCGAAAATATCGTTTTTAAGAAGAGAGAATTATTATTTGGCTACAATATATATAAAAAAGAAGCTGATAGAGATAAAATACTACTGGTAGAAGGAAACATTGATGTAATGAGTCTTTATCAAGCGGGTGTTAATTACGCTGTTGCCAATCTTGGAACTGCCTTTACCATAAACCAAGCTAATCTACTTAAAAGAAACGCAAAGAAGATTTATATCTGCTACGATGGTGATAAGGCAGGTAAAAATGCAACACACAAGGCGATTGAGATACTTAGGTCGATAGACGCTAAGGCGAATGTAGTTGAACTACCAGAGGGTCTTGATCCAGATGATTATATTAAGAAGTACGGTCTTGCTGGTTTTACGGCAAAGATAAATGAAGCAAAAAATTCTGTAGAGTATGAAGTTTCAGAGCTTATGGAGCTTTATGACGTTAACGATCCTGAAAGCCTTCTTCAGCTTATCAATGAACTATCAGATTTATTATCAAAGATAAACGATAAGATTGAAAGAGAGATTTACATAGACTACATTTCAAGGGTCTACTCTATAGACAAAAGACTATTAACAAATCAAGTTTCAAAAACAAAGTACGTTAACAATTATAAAGAAAAATACACTGTACCAGAGGTACCAAGAATTAAAAAGTTAGATATAGAAATTATCGATGAGAATCTTTTAATATATGCTCTTGCAGATATTAAATATTTTAAATATATTAATAAGGAAATTTCTATAGATAATTACAGTAAAGTGTTTAAAGTTAATATGCCACTACTTAAGTCCAAATACGAGGGCAATGGCGAGATAGAGCTTGATGACTTTGATTTAGCCGATAAAGAAAATGCGCTTTTAGAGATTGATAGTATTAGAAAGAAATCAGAAGAATCTACTTACATGAATCTCGAAGAATTATTAGAAAAAAGAGAGAAGCTAAAATCAAAGGATTACGTAAGCGACTTATTGAGCCAAATTAATGATGGCAAAAGTGATGCGATGGAGCTTTTAAAATTAATTAAAAAGCAAAAAGATAATGAATGATGAAGGGAAGTGTTCTTATGAAGAAAGAAAAGAATGCTAAGACGAATAATATTCAAGAAGAAAATTTAAATGAAGAGGCAATAAAGATAATAGAAGAAGAAGTCAGTGAAGAAAAAAGACAAGCTATGTATAATCTAATCGATGCTAGTAGACAAAAAGGCTTTATCGAATATAAAGATATTGAAGATGGCTTGGATAAATATGATCTTAGTGAAGATGAGATTCTATCTTTCTACGATGCTTTAGATGCTGTGCAAATTACTATTGTCGACTCAAAAAACTCAGATGATGATGAGATAGATTTAGAAAAGGATCTTGATATTGTTTCTGATGATGAAGATGAAGATATTGATTTAGATGAATTAAGATCTTTTGAGGAAGAATTAAGTAAAGAAGATAAACTTGAAGCTATTAGAGAAAAAGGAAAGAACAAGGTTGTTATAACTGATGACCCTGTTAGAATGTATCTTAAAGAGATAGGACGTATACCACTATTAACTTATGAAGAAGAGGTAGAACTAGCTAAGAGGATTGAAGCAGGAGATCAGAGAGCTAAGGATCAACTAGCTGAAGCAAACCTTAGACTAGTAGTAAGTATTGCCAAAAGATATGTGGGTAGAGGCATGCAATTTTTAGATCTTATCCAAGAGGGCAACATGGGCCTAATAAAGGCTGTTGACAAATTCGAGCATAAAAAAGGATTTAAGTTTAGTACTTACGCTACATGGTGGATTAGACAAGCCATCACTAGAGCAATTGCAGACCAAGCAAGAACAATTAGAATACCTGTTCACATGGTAGAAACTATAAATAAGCTTGTTAGAGCACAAAGACAACTAGTCCAAGAACTAGGTAGGGACCCACTTCCAGAAGAAGTTGCAGAGCTTATGAACATGGATGTAGAAAAGGTAAGAGAAGTTCAAAAGATAGCTCAAGAGCCAGTCTCGCTCGAAACACCTATAGGTGAAGAAGAAGATTCACACTTAGGGGACTTCATTCCAGATGAAGAGATACTTTCACCATCTGATGCAGCTACAAACACTATGCTTAGAGAGCAATTGATTTCAGTTTTAGATACACTAACAGATAGAGAAAGAAAAGTTCTAGCATTAAGATTTGGACTTGACGATGGCAGGACAAGAACGCTTGAAGAAGTTGGCCAAGCCTTTGACGTTACAAGAGAAAGAATAAGACAAATTGAGGCAAAGGCACTAAGAAAGCTTAAACATCCAAGCAGATCTAAAAAGCTTAGAGACTTCCTAGAACTATAATGAATTATTCTTTTAGACTTACTGAGATAGCAAAATCAGTTAAAGAAGGATCATCCTTAGTCGATGTTGGCTGTGATCACGGCTACATCGCTAAGATGCTTTTAGACTCAAATACCATAGTCAAAGTCATAGAGAGTGATATCAGTGAAAAATCACTTGAAAAGGCAAAGCTGCTTCTTTCAGGAGAAAAGTACAAGGACAAAGTTAAATTCATTGTGAGCGATGGACTTTCGGGCATTGACACAAGCGCTTATGACACGCTTTTAATTGCTGGCATGGGCGAAGAGACTATAATAAGTATACTAAATGAGAGCATTGATAAAGTAAGAAGCTTTAAGCATATCATCCTGCAAGCTATGGGCGAAGGCTCAAACATAAGAAAGTACTTTATGGAGAATGACTTCTTTATAGAAAAGGAGCGCCTATTCATTGAGAAGGACAAGTACTACAGGCTATTTGAGATAAGAAATAAAAAGACTAATGTCGCCGATTATAAATTCCCTGTAAACTTTGATAGAAATGATATTTCTTACTTAAATACTTACTATGACAATGAGATTAAAAATATAAAAACTATACTTCAAAAGATCAATAAAGAAAAAAATCTGATGAAGTATAATGAACTAGAAGAAGAATTAAATAAAATTTTACAATACATGGAGAAGATCAATGAAAAAAGATAAAATTATTAGTGCAATTGAAAGCATCTTCCCAAAGGAGCACGCAGAGACTTGGGACAATTCGGGACTCATAATAGATGCAGATAAAGAAGATATTAATAAAATTTATTTAAGCGTTGATCTCTTATATGATAATATTAATGAACTGGATGATGTGGATATGGTCATAACGCATCATCCTTTAATTTTTAAAGGCATAAAAGAGATTGATATGAGTGCTAGCTCGAAGCTTATTAAAGAGATGATTAAGCATGACATAGTCTACTACAGTGCACACACTTCCTTTGATATACAAAGAGCAGGCTTTTATAAATTTTATGAAGATAAATTAAATTTGACAAATACAGATTTCGCCATCAAAGCAGATGATGACTTGGGTTATGGCATAGCCGGCGATCTTAACGATATGGATCTAGTGAGCTTAGCTAATAGAATCAAAACTATAAACATGGCAAAGTACATTCAAGTATATAAAAACAATGATAAGAACAATAGAATAATGATATTAAACGGTAGCGGCAAGGACTTTTTAGACAATGTTCTTGAGGAAAGACCAGATACTCTTATAACATCAGACCTAGGCTATCACGATGTACAAGCACTAAGAAACGCAAAGATTAACTTAATTATGCAAGACCATAACAGCAGTGAAAGTGCTTTTGTTAATATCATGGAAGAGCTTATCAAAGAAGATTTTGAAGATGCGGAAATCATAAAAAATTTCTCGTCTTTTACTGATAATATTGAAATATTATAGAAATTTTATAGATTTTGTAGTATAATTAAATTTGTAATGAGTAAACCAGATGGTTGCGTGCTTAGGCATGAGGAAAGTCCGTGCTCCGTAGAGCAGAATGCTGGATAACGTCCAGTGAAGGTGACTTCAAGGATAGTGCAACAGAAATAAACCGCCATATTGGTAAGGGTGGAAAGGCAGTGTAAGAGACTACCTACTTTTAGGCGACTAAAGGTGACATGTAAACCCCATTCGGAGCAAAACAAACAAGGATCAAAGGTTGCTGCTCGTAACCTCCTGTAAGGTAAGTTGCTTGATTTTAGTGGTAACACTAAAACTAGATAGATAACCATCTAATACAGAACACGGCTTATAGGTTTACTCATTTACATAAATTTTCAACAAGGGAGCAATAAAATGAAAACAAAAACAAGTACAAACACAATTACAAAAGCGGCAGTAATAGCCACACTATACACAATACTAATACTATTACAAACAGTATTACCGTTCCAACAATTGACATTTGGACCAATACAATTAAGACTAGCAGAAGGACTTACAGTTCTTCCACTAATGGAAGCAGCTGCAGTACCTGGACTATTCGTAGGATGTTTAGTCTCAAACATCTTTTTATCATTTATGTCGGGCTATGGCATGATAGATATTATATGCGGAAGTTTAGTTACATTACTCGCAGCATATTTAACAAGAAAAGCAAAATCTAAATACTTAGCTATGTTACCACCAATTGTTTTAAATGGTTTCTTAGTATCAATATGGGTGTCATATTTCTCAGGTATACCATATTTTACAACAGTTTTAGGAATCATGGGTGGAGAAGCAATAAGTGTTGTAGTATTTGGATCATTAATTTATTATATTTACGATAAAAGATTAAAAAAGGTGATTTAATGAAAAAAAGAAGGATAATTACAATAACTGTATTAATACTTATAGTTCTTGCAATTATATGGAAGGTTAATTCATGTGTATCATGGATGTATAAGCCTTATGACCCAAATGATGATACTGAATATACTATAGAAATACCTGAAGGTAGTGGTGCGTCTTATGTAGCTAGAGAGCTTTATGAGAACAAAATCATTAGGAATGGTACTGCTTTTAAAGAAGTGCTTAAGGAGAATGACCTTGAAAAGCACATTAAGAGCGGTACATTTAAGGTGAAGAAATCTATGACTTTGCTAGAAATTGCTAATGTAATTGCTGGTGAAGCAGAAGAAGCTCCAAAGGGCGAAACTGTTAAAGTTACCATACCAGAAGGCTTTGAGCTTACACGTATAGCGCAAAGACTTGAGGAAAAAGGCTTAGTATCTAGCGAAGATTTCTTAAATGAATGCAAAAATGTAGATAAATACAAAGAAAAATATGAATTTTTATCAAGCATTAATAATGATACATTAGAAGGCTTTTTGTTCCCTGCAACTTATGATATTGCCATGGGTTCAAGCAGTGAAGAGATTATAACTATGATGCTTAATGCTTTTAACAATGTTTATGCAAAGATTAGCGGGGAAGTTGATGACTTAAATAAACTTATCACTTTAGCTTCAATTGTTGAAAGAGAAGCAAAGCTTGAAGAAGAAAGACCTATAATTGCAAAAGTATTTTTAAATAGAATTGATAAAAATATCAGGCTTCAATCCTGCGCCACAATTCAATATGCACTTGGCGAGAGAAAGCCTAATTTAAGTAATGAAGACTTAAAGGTTGATTCGCCATATAACACATACACACACGATGGTTTGCCACCTGCGCCTATTTGCAATCCTGGCGAAGCGTCAATTGTTGCGAGCCTTCATCCAGCTGATGTTGACTACTTATACTTTGTAGTTAAGCCTGGCTCAGATGGCGGACATAACTTCTCTTCTGACTACAATAAGTTCCTAGAAGATAAAAAGGATTATAAGAGTAATAATGATTAGTCAGTTTATTGATGAAGATGTTTTTAGCTATGTAGAAGATTTTTCTTCCGAGAAAGAAAATTTTAAAGATTTAGTTTGCTATGCTGAAGAGAATAGAGTTCCTATAGTCTCACAGGATGTGGCTAGATTTTTAGAGTTTTTACTAAAAACGATTAAGCCTAAGAATATATTAGAGATAGGATCAGCCATAGGCTATTCATCTTTGCTTATGCAAAAAGCATCTGGAGCTAATATATTTACTATTGAAAAAGATGAAGACACATTTAAGATACTAGAAGAGAATCTTAAAAAATATGATAAAGATAATAAGATAAAAGCTGTTAATGACGACGCTATAAGCGTATTAAAAAAGATGGACAAAGAAAAGAAATTTGATTTTTGCTTCATTGATGCTAACAAATCACAGTATGAAGAGTACTTAAACTTAGTATACGATTTAACAAGTGAGAATGCCATCATAGTTATTGATAATATCTTATTCAGAGGCTACGTAGCTAAAGAGGAAGACAATAAAAGATATAGAACTATAATAAAAAATTTAAAAAAATTTATAGAAGATGTTAAAAGCGATAAGAGATTCACAGCGAGTCTACTCACTGTTCATGACGGCTTATTGCTTTTAAGGAAGGAGTAAGATGAAAAAAGTTGAATTACTAGCACCAGCAGGAGACTTAGAAAAGTTTAAAACTGCGATACAATATGGAGCTGATGCTGTTTACTTAGCTGGAGACAAGCTAGGTTTAAGAACTGCTTCTAAAAATTTTAGCCTAGACGATATAAGGGAAGCAACAAAGCTTGCTCATGATTTAGATAAAAAAGTTTATTTAACACTTAATGTTATTTCACATAACAAGGATCTAGAAGGTGTTGATGAGTATATACAAAGCTTAGATGAAGCAGGTGTAGACGCATTTATAGTCTCAGACCCTGGTATATTTCAAAAGGTAAAAACACTTGCACCAAGTAAAGAGATTCATATAAGCACTCAAGCAAATATCACAAATACTGCTACAGTAGAATTTTGGAAGAGCCTTGGGGCAGATAGAGTTATCTTGGCGAGAGAATTAAGTTTAAAAGAAATAAAAGAGATAAAAGATGAAGTTAAAGACAGTATCATGATTGAGACCTTTGTTCATGGAGCAATGTGCATGAGCTACTCAGGTAGATGCCTTTTATCAAACTACATGACAGGCAGAAGCGCTAATATGGGTGACTGCGCTCATCCATGCAGATACAAGTACTATCTTATGGAAGAGAAAAGACCTGGAGAGTACTTCCAAATAACAGAGGATGAGAATGGCTCATACATCATGAACTCAAAAGACCTTTGCATGATTAACTACATTCCTGAGCTTATTGAAGCAGGAGTAGATTCATTCAAAATTGAAGGTAGAGTAAAGTCTGAATACTATGTAGCGACTGTCATCAACCAATATAGAAGAGCTATAGATGATTATTATGAAGATATTGAAATATATAATTATAATAGAGATAATAATATCTATCTAGAAGAGATAGAAAAAGTTAGTCATAGAGACTTCACTACAGCCTTCTTCTTTGGCGATGTTAAGGAAGCCTCATTAACTTATGATAATTCTTCATATATCAGACTATATGATTTTGTTGCGAAAGTTCTTGACTACGATGAAGACAAAAAGCTAATGAAGGTGCAAGAGAGAAATAAATTCTCTATTGGAGACGAAGTAGAGATATTTGGACCAAAGTTTTATGACAAATTCACCATTAATAAGATCTACGATGAGGACATGAATGAGGTAGACAATATAAATACACCTATGAAGGAAGCTTATCTAGCATATGATAAGAAGGTTGAATATAATTATATGATTAGAAGGAAGGCCAATGAATAGATTATCTTCTCTATATGACGATAAAGGCATAGTAGAGATACAAAGTAGCAAAGCTGAAGAATTTATTAAAAATACCATAGACTACGCCATTGATAATAGAGCTAGCGATATACACTTTGAACCTTATAGTAAGTATATATTGATTAGGCTTAGAATTGATGGCGAACTTGTGTTTTTTAAAAAGATCAATAAAAGCTCTTATCAAAACATTGTCAATATAATCAAGATTAAGTCCGATTGTGATACTGCAATTAAATTTGCTCCACAAGACGGAAGATTTAGTCACGGCGATGTTGACCTAAGAGTTTCCTTTATCGAGGCTATTTATGGAGAGAAAATCTGTATAAGAATTTTAAATAATAAAGAGATGTTTACCATTGACAACATAGGTTTGTCAGACAAGGCAAAAGAACTATTTAAAAAGATAGTTAAATATAAATATCAAATGACTATAATCACTGGACCAACAGGTTCGGGTAAGAACTCAACTATGTATACTATGCTTAACAACTTAGACAAAGAGCGTCTAAGCATAGTTAGCGTTGAGGATCCTGTTGAGTACAGAGTTAACGATATTGATCAAATTGAAATACATGACTACAAGGACATAACATTTGCAAATACACTTAGGGCCATACTTAGACAGGACCCTGATGTCATAGCCATTGGCGAAATAAGAGACGAAGAATCTGCACAGATAGCTGTAAGAGCTTCTCTAACTGGTCACAAGATCATTACGACTCTACATAGTATGAGCCCCGTAACTAGCATCAACAGATTATTAGAGATGGATGTAGAGGCTTCGTATTTATTTACCTCATTAAACGCTATAGTCAATCAACGTCTTGTGAAGCGTTTGAAGTCATCGTATGATGATATTGATTTTACTGATGATACAAGTGAGAGCGAGTACTACGGCAGAATTGCTGTCTTTGAAATAATGCTTATCAATGACAAGATTAGAGACCTTTTACTAAAGAACAATACAAAGCTTACAAGTGAGATTTATAATGAGATGAAGAAGCTAAGTGACTACGTTAGCTTTGAAGATTCTATAAATTATCTACTTGAGCATAAGTTTATAGACGAGAAGACTTATGATGAGTTCAAAGAGGGCGATATCAATGAAATTTGAAATCACTTTTGAAAATGGAAGGACAGAAAGCTTAAGAGCTAGAAACATTTACGAAGCCTTTCAATTGACTAAAGAAAAAGATATTGACTTTATGCACGTCCAATACTTTAGGCCGGCGAAAATCTATAGAGCTCTTAAGATTAATAGTGTAAGCAAAAAGCATATTGCTAACTTCTTTAGAATCATCGCCTTTAATCTAAAGATAAATAATAATCTGCCACAAATTTTAGAGCAAATGTATAATAATTCATCAGCTCTTAGCGATCCACTTAAGAATTATTATTTACTAATCAAGGAGCTTATAGAACACGGCTTTACTTTGTCAGACATATTAGCCAAGCTTGATATACTTGACAATCTATCATTACTAAGTCTTAGGATAGCTGAAAAGTCAGAGCATATAAAGTCAAGCAAAAACTCAAAAGACTTATCAGAGCAAATACTTGAGATAAGTGAAAACCTTTATGAACAAGAAGAGTATAAAAACACTATAAACAACATCATGATTAAGCCAAAATTTTTAATGCTGACTTTACTTGCTTTTATAATTATGATTATAGTCTTCTTAGTGCCGCAATTTTCATATTTATTTGATAACGATATGAACTTAATGCCTGATAGCTTAAGAATACTTCTAGTCGTTAGCAATTCAATTAAAAATCATTACATATACTATATCGCGGCTATATTTATAATAATTATAGTTTTCGCGATACTAAATAAGAACGACGCTTACTTATATATCAAGCAAAGATATTTACTCGAATCGAAGAACGGTTTATATAAATATAGAGTAAATTACAGAATTTTGTATTATATGCTTAGCATGCTTAGATCAGGCAGCAAAGTTAATGAAATTTTTGATTTCTTTGCAAAAAATTTTGACTTAGTGTACTTAAGAAAAGAATTTGAAAGAATGACTAAGATGCTAAACGAAGGAGAGACCCTGCAAAACGTTCTTGACTCTAGCCATATATTTTTAGATGATGTCAAGACAATCCTTATAACAGGATATGAATCAGAGCACTTAGTTGAAATTATTGAAAATGTTCTATCACTATACAAAAGAGATTTAAAGAGAAGACTAGATAAGTTTGTAAATTCTATCGAGCCACTCATGACCATAATCATGGGACTTGTGATTATGCTAATACTTGTAATGGTATTTAAGCCAATGTATGACTCGATGACTAGTATTATTTCATAGGAGGAGGAAATATTATGAAGAACTTTGAGAAGAAAAAAGGATTTACTTTTGTAGAGATAATTATCTCCATAGCGATAGTCGCTATACTTATAGCTGTTGCTATACCTGCTTACAAAGCGATTAAGACTAGCGCTGAAAGAACTGCTCACAATGCCAATGTTGATCAAATCAGTTCAGTTGCTTTATTATACTTTACTGATTTTCCTAAAGAAAAGAAGGTTACATCAGATCAATTATTTAGCGAAGGTTATTTAAAGAGCAAAGTTACTGTTCCTTCATCAATACCTGTTACTAGTGAAAATACTTCTAGGATTTATACTGTGACTCATGACGATAAAGGCGTTATAACAGTTAGTCCAGATAAGGTCGAAGCAAAGAAGAGCAGCGAAACAGGTACTGGAACAGGAACTGGCAATTAATAATTCATAATGCTTATAGCCTTATATATACTTCTGTCACTTCTTCTTTTATATATCTCATACAAAGACATAAAAGAAGCCGAGTACAATAGTTTTTATTTTTACTTTTTAATAATAATCATCTCAGCTATAGCTATATTAAAAGACGTATCTTATATTAAGATATGCCTTATATACCTAGCTTTATTTCTTTCGCACATTTTAAAGACTAAGTACCTTGATTACATTGGCGATGGTGACGTTGATCTATATATTTTGCTTTTTATGATATTTGATTTTGAAAAATTTTTGATATTAATAATAATATCAACTCTAAGCGCAATACTTATAAATCTAGCTAAAAACTATTGGCGTAAGAAAAAGGATAGTGGAGTTAGACTAGTTCCATATATAAGCTTTGCATTTTTTATCTTGATGCTCTTTGATCTATTTAAGGAGAAGGTCTTATGAAGAACATTATGTACATCGATTCATCCTATGTGTTTCTAAATAATAAAAAAACTAGCATTGTTGAGCAAATTACTTATGATGATAGTGATAAAAGTGAGAGCCTCAAGTATTTATTTAAAAAGTTTAGAGACAATAAATACTTAAATAAAGATACTCTCATTATTAAGCTAAATGATTATGATAGTGATTTAGATGCTTATTTAGCTAGCCTAGATACAATAGATCTTTTATCCTTAAACTTAAAAGAAGAGAAGATTATGAAGATTATTACAGATGAAGCGCTATATAAGTATGATGCAATTACTTCTTCATATGAAAAATCAAACTTTGATATCAATCTTTATAGTCTTGATAAGGATCAGCTTAATAACTATATTTTGAATCAAGCTAATAATATTGATGGCAAGGTCCTAGTCCTACTTAAGACAAAAGAATTTGAAGAAGTAAATAATATTTTATACTTAAAAGATTTATTTGAGATACTTGCACCGAAATATAAAAGCAAAATAAACTTATCACTCATTATAAACATAGCTTTAGATATCATTATACTAGCCTTAATTATATTGCTTGTATTGAGGTTTATAAGATGAGAAAGTATATAAATAAAGGGATAATCATAATTTTGCTTATCCTAGATAATTTATTTTTGCCTATAAATCGCGAGAAGCCAAATTATACAGATAGCGAAGTAAAAAAGAGATTTACTCTTGCGAAAGACAAGAACGACACACAGCTAAAGAAGGCAAAAAAGATTGAGATTGCAAAACACGATGCTGATGCGAGAACCATTAGCAAAGAAGAAATCATTAATAAGGTCATAATGTCTACGACTAATAGCTTTATTAGCTCTAGTGATTTTGACGAAGAAGACCCTTTTGATATCCTTGATGATTTTGATGAAGAAGACGAAGATGCTAATGAAGAGGCCATAGTTTTAGAAAGTGAAATAAGTAATCATATGCTGGATACATGGGAGGCAAAGGCGGGAAGCGTTTATTATCAAGATGAGAAATCGCTTGTCTTATATAATGACAGCAAAGAGAATATAGTTTTACTACCAAAGAATGATATTATAATTAATAAAGATTTTGTAAGCATCGATTTTACTGGCTGTAGTGAAGCAAAATTAAAACTTATTAAAGACGGACAAGAAGCTCTAATTGATTTAGAGGGCGCATCTGACTTTAAATACTTCTACATCGGCAATGATTTTAAAGGGGCAAGGATAGAGTCTATCGAGTTTATAAGAGATAACGATATGGCTTTTTATTTATCTATAGGTGAGATTGATTATGAATAAAAAGGGTTTTACATACATCGATACAGTCATTTCTTTATGCGTCGCAGCTATAATCATATCTATGTTTATACTAGCGTACAGATCTTTTACTAATTATAGCGAGAGAGCCGAGGCAAAAAATGTTGTTCAAATAATAAAAAAGGCTAGACTTAGCGCCATCATGCAAATGATTGATGTTGAAGTAGTTCTTGATGGAGACGAGATTGTAGTTTCAAATATTAACGAGATGAAGAAAGTTTACAAGCTAGAGCATCTTAAATTTGAGTCTAGCGAAAAATTTCTATTCACAAGTGAAGGCGGCACAAAATCTTTTAAGGGAGCATATAATATTATCTTAGTTTCAAATAAGAGTAAAAAGAAATATAATGTGATTGTAGCAGCAGTTGGAGGACAGGTTAGGTATGAAGAAGTATAAAAAAGCACTTACAATGATGGATATTGTAGTTTCCTTTGCTATACTTTCTTGCTTCATACTTTTTCTGTCTATTTTTATGAAGAATTTTATGACGCTTGAGGCAGATACGAAGAAGCTTAGAAAAGCTGATGCCTTTGCAAGTAATGCTATGGAGATACTTAGATCAGATGACACAAACGATGTCTATGCTATTTCAGATAAGATAAAAGACAATTTAGGTGAAGAATGTAAATTTAATCTAGTTAAAGAAGCATACACTGGAGATTTATATACATTTACACTATATATAATTGATGAAGAAGGAAATACATATGAAGAATATCAGATTATCAAATAAAAAAGCGGAGTCCTTAATCGAGTTAATTATCACTCTCTTCCTCTTGTCAATAGTCCTATTCGAAGCGAGCTCCTTACTAAAAAACTTTACTAGCTTTACTCAAAGGTACGAAGAGGACATAGAGAAGGAGGACGACATTAATCTATTCTTTTCCTTCATTGAAAATGACTTTACTTTATATAACGCAGTGAGTGTTAAAAACGACTCCATTCATTTTGAAAAGAAAGGCTCGAGAGAACTTAAATCATCTGACTATTATATGGATGGCGATAGAATAAAGAGAGTTGCGGGAGGCAAGTCTATTGGCGTAACATACTTTTTATCAGGTCTTGAAGATATCTCCTTTGCATATAACGCTGAGGATGGCTTTATCAGCATGCAAATTAAAGTCAAGGGCAAAGACTATAAAAAGTTATTCAGTACAAAGTATCTTGAGGTGATAGAATGAAAAAGGGCAGCGCAAGTCTAGTAGTTTTATCTGTAATATTTTTACTGACGGCTCTCTTAATATATCTCTTTGAATACGTAAGCATTGAAAGAACGATGTATACAAATAGGTCAAAGATGAAGCAATATGCTTATAACGAAGAGTCGCTTAATAATATAATCACTAAAGATATAGAAGAGACTTACTTAAATGGCGGCGACATTCATGACATTGTTGGTAAAGACTACTCAGTTTTTGAAAATCAAAAAGCTGTAGTCTCGCTTAATGATCCAACTGCGAAGCACGCATTTAATATTTACTACCATGAAATACTAGCTAGTAAAAAGAAAATATCTAGAAATACCAAGTATTCATTACTAAATAGAATATTTTTTAAAGACAATCCTAGTACTAAAGAGAAAAAAGATTTTTGTGATGAAATAGTTAAAAATAACGAAGTGCAAAACTTTAGCACGAGCGAAATCAATAATTACTTTATTGATATAGAGTACATAGAGTCAAGAAATTTTGATTATGGCAATGGCAATGCCATAGTCAAAATCACAGCTGACGATGAAGATCTAAACGCGAACATTAACGGCTCAGGTATAATGATTATAGATGGCGATGTAAATATAAAAGCAAATTTTAAGTTTAGAGGACTTTTGATTATAGATGGCAGCTTAAGCATTGAAGGCGATAGCGATATAATGGGAGCTCTTATTGATATAGATAAAAGATCCAATATTGACTATTCCAAATCGCTCAATATGATGTATAGAAGGTGCAAAACATTCAAAGGAATAATAAAGGTGACTAGATCAAACTATTAAAGATAATATTTATTTATAAAAATTTAGATATTATTAAAAAAATACTTGTTAAATTACAAATTAACTGATATAATAGTCTTAGAGATTAGAATTTAGGAGGAAATATATGTTATCGGCAAGTGATTTTAGAAATGGCGCTACATTCGAATGGGATGGAGACGTTTATCAAGTATTGGACTTTCAACATGTTAAGCCAGGAAAGGGAGCTGCTTTTGTTAGAGCAACTATCAGAAGCGTATTAAGCGGCGCAACAAAGGAATTAACATTCAACCCAACTGAAAAGTTCAATGACGCACAATTAGAAACAAAAGAAATGCAATATCTTTACAATGATGATGCACTTTACTACTTTATGGACAACGAAACATATGAGCAACTTCCATTAAACAAGGACGAAGTTAGCGAAGCTATTCAATTCTTAAGAGAAAATGATACAGCAGTTATAAGATTCTACAAAGGCAAAGCATTTTCAGTACAAGCACCTAACTTTGTTGAACTAGAAGTTACTCAAACAGAACCTGGTGTTAAGGGAAACACTACTACTGGAGCTACTAAACCAGCTACAGTTGAAACAGGATTTACATTAAATGTACCACTATTTGTTAATATTGGTGATAGAATTAAAATTGACACAAGAAGTGGAGAATATTTATCTAGAGTTTAAGGAGGTAGAAAAATGTACGAACTATCAAAGAGAGTTTCTTATTTAAAGGGACTTGCAGAAGGCTTAGGCTTGAATGAAGAAAGTAAAGAAGAAAAGATTTTAAGTGAAATCATCGACATTCTTGATGAAATGGCTGAAGTTGTTTGTGATAACGAAGTAGCTATCGAAGACTTAGAAGACTACATCTTCGAAGTTGACGAAGATCTTTCTTACTTAGAAGATGATGTTTATGGCGATGACTACGAAGATTATGATGATGACGACTACGACTACGATTTCGATGATGATTACGACTTTGATTATGATGATGATTATTTCGAATATCCAGAAGAAGATGAAGACGAGGAGGAAGACTCTAAATAGAGTAAGATATGGAAAATAACAATATTGGAAAGATTACTATATCTGATGATGTTATAGCAACTATAGCTAGCAATGCAACATGCGAAGTAGAACATGTTTGCTCACTATCAGCAGGTATTGGATCGAACATTACTGATTTATTAGGAGTAAAAAATTTTAATAAACCAATTAAAATTGAAAGCAGTGAAGAAGGTTGTATAATAGACATATATGTTGACATCGAATATGGTGCAAAGATTGACAAGGTTGGATACGATATTCAATCAAGTGTAAAATCGGCTGTTGAAGAGATGACTGACATACATGTTTTGCAAGTTAACGTTCATGTAAAGGGCGTTAAAGAAATACAAAAGGCTAATAAATAATTTGATTAAACTCCAGTAATTGCGCTGGAGTTTTTTTAAAGAAAAACTTAGGCACACAGCTGCCTTCTAAGTGAGGGATAATATGTCATACGACAAGACTAGATTAAATTTAATGAATGCAATATATCAATTTGACCTAAATAAATACAGCTCTGTAAGTGATTTAGATGGGTATTTTGAAGCGCTTGAGATAAGTGAAGAGAATAAATTGAAGCTTAGTAACAGACTTGAGAAATTTATTGAGAATATCGATCTAATTGATACAGAGCTTAAAAAAGCGTTTAAAGATGCAAAGCTTGAAAGGCTCTCATACATTGACAGAGCTCTACTAAGACTTGCTATCTTTGAAATATATATAGAAGAAGAAATTGCTTATCAAATTATAATTAACGATATAGTAGAAATTGCAAAGAACTTCTCAGACGATAACTCATACAAATTTATTAACGCTATACTTGGTGATTACGTAAGGAACTATTACCATGAATAAATTCACGGTAACGGGGCTTAACGACTACATAAAGGACGTTTTGGCGAGTGATTTTCTTTTGCAGGAGATATACGTCGAAGGTGAAGTGGCTGATTATAAGAAAAATAATTCGGGTCATTTATATTTTTTGATTAAGGATGAGAGCTCTAAGATTAAGTGCGCCTTCTATTGTTATAAGAATGAAGAAGAGATTACTCTTGAGAATGGTATGAAGGTCTTTATCAAAGGAAAGATTTCTACTTACGACCAAAACAGCACCTACCAGATCAATGTTGATTACGTTGAAGAGCTTGGCATAGGTAAGCTCAAGAGAGAGTTTAGAAAAACGCTTGAGAAACTTGAAAAGGAAGGCCTTTTTGACGAAGAATTTAAACAAGAAATACCAAAGTACCCAAGAAGACTTGGCCTCATCGCTTCATCAACAAGTGCCGGCTTTAGAGATATAGTAAAGGTGCTTAGACGAAGGACCAATATGATTGACATAATTCTATATGATTCCTTCGTTCAAGGGGATATGGCTGTATCTAATATAAATAGTGGACTTGATTATTTCAACCAAAAGAATGATGTTGATCTCATTCTTATTGCAAGAGGCGGGGGCAGTTACGAAGAGCTAGCCGTTTTTAACGACGAGAGCATGGCAAGAAAGATATTCGCATCAAAGATACCAGTTATGACAGCTGTTGGTCACCAGATAGATAGCTTTATAGCTGACCTTGTAGCAGATAAAAGATGCGCAACGCCATCTGAAGCGGCTGAGATTATATCAAAGTACTACTATGAACTACCAGATATGCTTGATCAAAGCATAATACAGATAAGTTTTTTAATGAATCACTATGTTTCAAGTGAAGAAGCTAATCTAAAGAATAAAAGAGATTTGATTAATAGCTTAAACACCAAAACTCTTATAGATAATTTTTATTCAAAGACAAATAATCTTATGATATTAATTAAAAAAGAGATGGATAAGTACATTTATGCGAAAGAGAAAAAAGTCGATATGCTCGCTTCAAGGCTAATTTATTCATCCGTAAGTAAAAGGATAGACGAAGCTAACAACACTATTGACAAGAGAATTGTTAATATTAATCAAGCTATGAACAATAAGCTGAGCGCTATGACAGAGGATTTACAAAAGTTTAAGCTAAGGCTTACTATAAACGATATTTATAAGACTTTAAGAAGAGGCTACTTTTTGATAAGTGATTTAGATAATAAAACCATAAAAGATGCTAGTGATATTAAGATAGGCTCGGATATATTAATTAAGTCATACAATAGTAGTATTAAAGCTCATGTTTTGGAGGTAAATAATGACATTAAATTATGAAAAAACATTAGATAACTTAGACGATATTCTTGAGAAATTGCAAAGTCAAGAGCTAAGTTTAGATGAAAGCATAGATGAATTTGAAAAAGCAGTTAAGCTTTACAAAGAATTGAATAAAAAATTAAGCGAAGCCAAGATGAAGATTAAAAAGATTGAGATAGATGACTTAAATTTATCAAAAGAGATTGATTATGACGTTGAAGATAATGACTTTGAAACTATAGACTCATTCAAAGACTTTGGCGAAGTGCACGATGACGATTTGGACTATGACGATGATGAATATTAATACATTTAAAGAGGCCTTTGACAAGAGGCTTCCTATGGAGCTAAGGCCTTACCTTAATGATGACGTCATCTCAAAGGCCATAGAATACGCTTCATACGATGCAGGCAAGAGGCTTAGACCCTTTATACTATATAGCCTTGGAAATGAGCTAGAGCTCGATAAGAAGCTAATAAATGCCTTTGCGGTCGCACTTGAGTTAATTCACAATTATTCCTTAGTTCATGACGATTTGCCAGCTATGGATAACGATGAGTATAGACGCGGTAAATTTACAGTTCATAAAAAATATGGCGAAGCAAATGCAATTTTGTGTGGCGATGCACTTTTGAACTTGTCTATGGAATACTTAGCTCACAAGCTTAGAGATAATGATAATAAAAACATATTAAAAGCAATGAGCTATATGTATAGATCATCAGGCGTAAAAGGCATGATACTTGGTCAGTCAGAAGACATTCGTATGGAGAGTGGTGAGATAGGCACATATACTTACGATGATTACAAGAGAATGATACTTAATAAAACAGGAAGACTTTTTAATATAGCCTTTCTTGTTCCATGTATTTTGGCCGATAAAGATGAAGAGACAATGAAAAACGTTTTAATCTTCTCAAGACTATTCGCAATGAGTTTTCAGATAAAAGATGATCTTGATGACTTGAATGAAAATAAAGAGATAGATGGCAACAATATACTTAAGTTTCATTCATTTGAAGAGGCAAAAGAGATACTTGATGAAAATCTTAAGAAGATGAAGGTGCTTCAAGCAAAGCTTAATTATGAAACAACAAAGTACTCATTAGAATTAATTAAATAAGACATATCTAAAACATATTGATTTTGAATCAGTATGTTTTTTTATTTCCTTAGGTTGATTATTAATTTGTATGTGATATAATATTTATAGATATAAATTTGCATGGAAGGGGATATAAATCATGAAAAAGAATGCTATCATATCATTTTGTCTTATTATACTTTTATTATTAGTCTCAATTTTTTCTTATAATAACTATATTAACACTAAGACTAATGACATAAGGACAATAAATTTAAAAGACTTGGAATATAAAGAATTTAATTTAAGTAAAGATGATTACATAGAAGATTTTAATTTTGCATACACTACCTTGAAAGAGCATTATCCATTTTTTGAAGTTAATAAAAAAGTATATGGTATTGATTGGCTAGCTAACAAAGAGAAGTATGAAGCATATATTGCAGAGTCAAAAGATGATGCAGACTTTTTTACTAGAATGACTTATGTTTTAGCTGAACTTCACAATGGACATACTCATTTAATGCCAGAAGATTTTGCAATGTTTATGTATACGACTTATTATCCTATGCCAAAGAATTCTTGGAGACATTATATTACTGAAATGTATGAGAAAGAAAGCGTTCGAAGAAGATACAATATTAATAATGAAACGGTAAAAAAATATGTTGCTGAAAATATGAAGAGCGATGATGAAGTAAATAAGACTTATTCAAAAAATCTTATGACTGAGAATATAATTAAAGATAAACTTGCTTATATCAAAATTAAATCACTTATAGGTGAGCAATATATCAATCAAGATAAAGATATCGTTATTAATTATCTTAATGAAATAAAAGATTATCCATTCTTGATAATCGATATAAGAGGCAATGGCGGTGGTGATAGCAATTATTGGCAAGAGTTTTTACTTCCCAAAATAGTGGATAAAAAATATGAAACGAAAAATTATTTTTTGATGAAATCAGGAGAAAAATATGAAAAAATTTATAAGCAGTTAGAATTTAAAAATGATGTAAAAACATTCTTAGATAACTCACACTTTAGTGAAGATGTGAAAAAGATTCTTAGTGATTTTGATTGCTATACACCTTTGGAGTTATCTGTTAAGCCAAGCAAGGATTCAATTAGGTTTAAAGGAAAGATATATCTTTTAGTAGATAATGGAGTTTATTCTTCGGCTGAGATGCTTGCCTCATTTTGCAAAGAAACTAAATTAGCTACCTTAGTTGGAAGCAGAACAGGCGGCGACGGCATTGGTTTTGATCCAATGCAAGTTGACCTTCCAAATACTGCTTTTGTTTTGAGGTTCTCTAATGTAATGGGTGTAACAGAGTCTGGATCAATAAATGAATTAGATCAAACAATGCCAGATATTATTGTTCAAGAGAGTGAAGAGGACAAGATGGGCCATCTTGAAAATCAAAGGATTATAAAAGCAGTGATGAGAGATGCTGGCCTTAGTAAATAGATATTGAGTTTAAAAATATCTAATAAAGAAAAAAATATTATATTTTTATAAAAAATACTTGAAATATGAACATTTATATGATATAATTTAGTGGTTAATGAGGTAAGAGAGGTGAAATAAATGAAAAAAGACATACATCCAGAATTTAAAGAAGTAACTGTAACATGCGCATGTGGTAACACTTTCGTTACAGGCTCAACAAGAGATGAGTTAAAAGTAGAAGTTTGCTCTGAATGTCACCCATTCTTTACAGGTAAACAAAAATTTACTGAACGTGGTGGCCGTGTAGAGAAATTCAAGAAGAGATACAAAAAAGACGAAAATTAGCAGACTTTTTTCTGCTAATTTTTCATTATATAGGTGAAAAAATGAAAAAGAATTTTAAAACAAGTATAGGTGGACAAGCTTTAATCGAAGGTATACTTATGAAAGGGCCACAAATGACTTCAGTTGCCGTAAGAAAACCAGATGGCGAGATAGAAGTTAAAGTGAAAGATGAATCAGCTAAGAATAATAAGCTCATCTTCAAGATCCCATTCATAAGAGGTATATCCAAGCTAGTGGACTCAATGTCTGAAGGCACTAAAGCTCTCTATTATTCTGCTTCTTTTTATGACGATGAAGAGGACAAAAAAGAAACTAGTAAATTTAAAGATACTTTGTTTAATATTTTTACTTTTGTTTTTTCTTTTTTTATAGCTATAGGACTTTTTGTTGTAATTCCAACATTCATAGCTAACTTCTTAAAGGATAAAATCAATAATATATTCTTACTAAACTTCGTTGAAGGCTTGATAAGGATATCTATATTTTTAATATATATTACTTTAATATCGAATCAAAAAGATTTAAAGAGAGTATTCATGTACCACGGGGCTGAGCACAAAACCATCTTTGCTTATGAGAATGGCCTTGATCTTACTGTTGAAAATGTACAAAAGATGAGCAAGTACCATCCAAGATGCGGAACAAGCTTTTTGTTTATGGTTATGCTTGTATCAATAGTAGTGCTGTCATTCTTTGGATGGCCATCGCCAGTAATGAGAGTAGTCTCAAGAATTATAGCTCTGCCACTAGTAGCTGCTATATCATACGAGATCAATAGACTCATAGGCAAGTACGATAACGTGGGCTTTTGTAGAGCGGTTGCTAAACCAGGACTATGGCTTCAAAAGATAGCTACAGTCAAAGAGCCTGATGACGATATGGTTGAAGTAGCGATAGCGGCGGTTAAAGAGGTAATACCTAGTGAAGAAGGTTTAGACGCTTGGTAGTTAAAGATATTATAAGGAAGGCTTTAGCTGATATAGAAGCATCGGGGAAAAATATTCCTAATCCTGTGGGCGAGATATATATACTTCTAGAGCATATAACGAGCAAGGATAAGCTATTTTTAAGCTTGAACAAAGATTTTGATATTAATGAAGAAGAGTTTTTTGCTCTTCTTAATAAGAGGTTAAACGATACGCCCATGGCTTATATCATAGGAAAGAAGTATTTTAGAAACATTGTTCTAAAAACTGATGAAAGAGCTTTGATACCTAGGTTTTGTACAGAGGAATTAATTGACATTGTTAATAGCTTTATAAAAGATAATGACAGTGTATTAGACATGTGTACAGGAACTGGAGCCATTGCTCTTGCTATAAAAGAAGAAAATACAAAAGTTGATGTTACATGCTCAGATATTTCTGAAGACGCACTAAATTTAGCAAAAGAGAATGCTGAATTAAACAATTTATCTATAAATTTCATTTTATCTGATTTATTTGAGAATATTAGTGAAACTTATGATATACTAATATCGAACCCACCATATATATCTAGTGAAGAATATATGGGTTTGGAAAAGGATATATTTAAGGAGCCTAAACTTGCCTTAGTGGGCGGGGATTTAGGATATGAATACTACGAAAAAATCATTAGACAGGCTAGAGAAAAGATTAAACGTATGGTATTTTTCGAGATTGGATACGATCAAGGAAATATTGTAAAAGATATATTAGAAAAGAATAATTATAAAGATATTAAAATCTACAAAGACCTTGAAGGCTTTGATAGATTTATTTCTGCCTGCATTTAGGAGATGAGAAAATGTTAGAAAAATTAAATTTTATTGAAGACAAGTATAAAGAACTTGGCGAAAAGGTTATGGATCCAGATCTTTTGAAAGACATGAAAGAGTATCAAAAGACAATGAAGGAATACTCTGACTTAAAGCCAATAGTTGATAGATATAAAGAGTATCAAGGTTATTTAAATGAACTTAAGGATACTGAAGAGATGCTTGGTGAGAACCTTGATGATGAGATGAGGGAACTTGCTAAAGAAGATTTAAAGAATTTACAAGAAAATATTGCCAAGGCTGAAGAAGACCTTAAAATTATGCTTATACCAAAGGACCCAAACGATGACAGAAACGTTATCGTTGAAATTAGAGGCGGTATAGGCGGTGAAGAAGCTGCACTATTTGCAGGCGACTTATTTAGGATGTATTCTATGTACGCTGACAAGAGAGGCTACAAAACTGAAGTCATGAGTACAAACGAAACTGGTATAGGTGGCTTTAAGGAAGTTATCTTCATGATAAATGGTAAAGGTGCTTACTCAAGACTAAAACATGAATCAGGCGTTCACAGAGTTCAAAGAGTTCCTGAAACAGAAGCCTCCGGACGTATACACACATCAGCAGCTACTGTTGCTGTTATGCCTGAAGCAGATGACGTTGAGATAGAAATCAATGAAAACGATTTAAAGATTGACGTTTATAGAGCTAGTGGTCACGGCGGACAATGCGTTAACACAACTGACTCTGCTGTTAGAATCACTCACGTTCCTACAGGACTTGTAGTTACTTGCCAAGATGAAAAATCACAATTAAAGAACAAAGAAAAAGCAATGAAGGTTCTTAAATCAAGACTATATGACAAGATGCTTCAAGAACAAAATGATGAACTAGCTAAGCTTAAGAAGGGCCAAGTAGGTTCAGGAGATAGGTCTGAAAGAATTAGAACATATAACTTCCCACAAGGAAGAGTAACTGATCATAGAATCAATTTAACTTTATATAGATTGGAAGACTTCTTGAATGGAGATTTAGATGAGATGATAGACGCTCTACTAACTCACGAACAAGCAGAAAAATTAAAAGAATTGGAGGCATAAGATGAAAGCATCTCTTAGTATTAAGAAATCGATTTTAGCTTTGCAACACCTGATTGCTATGTTTGGAGCTACAGTTTTAGTTCCTATACTTACAGGACTTGATCCATCAGTAGCACTTTTCAGTGCTGGTTGTGGTACACTTATATTCCACTACTGCACAAAGAAAAAAGTGCCAGTATTTTTGGGTTCATCATTTGCATTTATACCAGTTATAGTGCAAGTAGCTGAGCAATATGGCGATCTTAGATACGCTCAAGGCGGTATGCTGGTAGCAGGTTTGGTCTATGTATTATTTTCATTCTTCATTAGAGGCATAGGCATAGAAAAAATACAAAAGATACTACCACCACAAGTAATTGGACCTATGATTATAGTTATAGGCTTCAATCTATTGCCAACAGCGTTTAATATGGCGAAGACATCATATATAGTAGCAGGACTTACACTTGCAGTTGCTGTAGCTTGGCCATATTTAGTTAAAGGTTTCTTAAAGCAAATATCTATACTCGTTGCAGTAATATTTGGCTATATACTATCAGTTGCTTTACATCTTGTTGACTTTACAGCAATAAATAATGCTCAATATTTTGCGGTGCCAAACTTTACTTTGCCACTGTTTGATATTGAAGCTATTATAATCATTGTTCCAATAATATTTGCTGTATTTATGGAACACTTAGGTGATATCACTACTAATGGAGCAGTAGTTGGACAAAACTTCGTAGAAGATCCAGGTCTTAACAGAACTTTACTTGGCGATGGTTTAGCAACAGTATTTGCTTCACTTATAGGTGGACCAGCTAACACTACTTATGGCGAAAATACAGGAGTTTTAGCTATTACAAAGAACTACGACCCATCAATACTAAGACTTGCAGCAGTCTTTGCCATCATCCTAGGCTTTGTTGGCAAGCTTGGAGGCTTCTTAAGAACTATACCACAAGCAGTTATGGGTGGCATATCAATTATGCTATTCTCAATGATAGGCTTTATAGGAATTAGAAATATTAGAGATAATCATGTTAAATTTAATCTTAAAAATATCATAGTAATGGCAGCAATTCTTTTCATAGGATTTTCAGGCGGTTTATTTAAAGAGCTGTTCGGTTTTACTATAGAGCTTCCTATAACTGAAAGTATCAGTCTTAACGGACTAAGCTTAGCAGCTATAGTTGGTATTTTATTAAACGCTATTCTTAATGGAGTGAAGAAGGATGCTTGATATTGACCTTTTGGT
This sequence comes from Fenollaria sp. C0166D3, assembly GCF_056590255.1. Classification (NCBI taxonomy): domain Bacteria; kingdom Bacillati; phylum Bacillota; class Clostridia; order Eubacteriales; genus Fenollaria; species Fenollaria sp. C0166D3. The sequence goes on along the minus strand of NZ_JBWPVU010000001.1, from coordinate 226,420 downwards.
CCAAGAAGTAAAAAAAGCAAAGCACATGGTTTTCTTTGGAGGAGCAGGTGTTTCGACTGAGAGCGGTATACCTGACTTTAGAGGAGCAGGCGGAATATATAACGACAGACTTTATGAAGGATATGAACCAGAAGTGGTTTTGAGCAATTCATTTTATCATGCTCATCCGGATATATTCTTTGACTTTTGCAGAGATAAGGTTATATATGAGAATGTTAAGCCAAACGAAGGCCATAAGGCGCTTGCAAGACTTGAGGAGATGGGTATACTAAAAGCAGTTATCACTCAAAACATAGACAATCTTCATCAAGACGCTGGCAGCAAGAAAGTTATTGAGCTTCACGGCAATATTAACAGGTCTTATTGCACTAAGTGCCATAAAGAATTTGACGCAATGTATATCAAGCACTCAAAAGGTGCTTGTACTTGTGATGAGTGCGGCGCATTGATTAAGCCGGACGTTGTTTTATACGGAGAGGCGCTAGACAATAATGTTATGTCTGAAGCTATAAATGAAATATCTATGGCTGATTTGCTTTTAGTTGCTGGAACATCTCTAAAGGTATATCCAGCAGCGGGACTAATTAGATACTTTAATTCAGACAATTTAGTAATTATAAATAAGGATAAAACATCTTACGATAGATATGCAAAACTTGTTTTTCATGAAGGTTTTGGAAAGATATTAAAAGAAGTGGTGGATAGAATTGACATATGATGCTATAGTCATAGGAGCAGGTGCAGCAGCACTATTTTTTGGGGCTCTTAATAAGGATAAATTAAATATACTTATGCTTGAGCGAAACGATAGAGTCGGTAAAAAGCTCCTTACTACTGGCAATGGCAGGTGCAACTACACTAACACCAAGCTTAATGAGAACCCATATAACGATAAGGCCTTTACTTCATATATGATTGAGAAATATGGCTATGAGACAATTTTAGAAAAGTTCAAAGCTATGGGCATATATCCCTATATGGAAGATGATAGGGTCTATCCTATGTCATTACAAGCGTCAAGCGTCCTTGACGTACTTAGATATGAAAATGATAGAAACAATATAGATATAAAAACTGATGTATTTGTAAAAAGTTTTCATAAAGCTGATGATATCTTTGTACTTAAAGATCAAAACTCAAATATTTATAAGGCTAAGAGCTTAGTTATAGCTTGTGGCGGCGCTGCTATGCCGAAATTTGGTTCAGATGCCAATCTATTTAAGCAAATAAAAGAGCTAGGTATATCAGTTATTGATACAAAGCCAGCTCTAGTACCATATGAGTGTGATTATAAGTACTTAAAGCACTTAGATGGATTTAGAGTAAAAGCAAAACTAAGTTTAAAAAAAGCAGGTAAGATTATTAAAGATGATGTAGATGATGTTTTATTTACGAAATATGGTTTATCGGGGCCAACAGTCTTTCAATTATCTAGATACATTAAGGGCAAGGAAAGTGCTTATAAATTTAGTATAGACTTCTTTTATACATTTACTGAAGAAGAAATGTTTGATTTATTAAGCGAAAGAAGAAAAGATTTAGGACACAAGAGTCTAGATGAATTTTTTATTGGCCTTATACACAAAAGACTTATAATTCCTGTGATAGATAGACTTGGTCTTGATAAAGAGATGCTTGCTAAGGATTTAAGCGATAATGATTTACATAAAATAATAGATATATTAAAAAATTTTGAATTAGACATTATTAAAAATAAAGGCTATGGCATTGGTCAGATAAGCCTTGGTGGAGTAGCTAGTAAAGAGATAAATAATAAGACTATGGAGTCAAAGAAAGTTCATGGACTATACTTCATCGGGGAGGTAATTGACATAGACGGCCCATGTGGAGGCTACAATCTAAGCTTTGCGTGGTTATCTGCCATGGCGGCATATGACGATATAAGATCGAGGTGGAAGGCTTGATAAATTATCAAAAGAAATTTTATGAATATAAAGAAAAAGGTAAAAAGATAAATGTTTCTTTACTAGGAGCCGGCTTTATGGGCAAGGCGCTGGTAAGTCAATATATACAAAGCGGGGTTTTAAATCCCTTATTAATATCTTCAAGACATATTGAAGACGCGATTGATGCTTATCTTGCAGCAGGTATTGCTAGAGAAGATATAATTAAAATCACTTGCGCTGACGAGATTAAGGACTTAAATAAGTATTATATATGTGAGGACAAAGAGCTTTTATACAAATCAGAGCACATTGATTATGTAATCGATGCGACAGGAGAGCCAATAGTCGGCACTGAAATCAGTTACAACGCTTTAATGAATGGCAAAAACGTTATTACATTCAATCTAGAGAGCGATGTCTGCGTTGGCACTATACTATCAAAGATAGCTGAAGAAAAGGGACTTATATATACAGGCATAGATGGTGACGAGCCAGGAACAGTTCTTGAGCTTTACAATGAAGCGAAAATAATGGGCTTTGATGTTTTAGCCATTGGCAAAGGAAAGAACAATGAAGTCGATTTAGAAGCTAATCCAGATACTGTTAGTGAATCTGCCAAAGAAAAAGGTATTAAAAAAGAGATGCTAGCAAGCTTTGTAGATGGTACTAAGACCATGGTTGAGATGGCCACTATGAGCAATGCGACTGGATTTAGAGTGGATGTCGATGGCGGACATGGAATCAAATCCGATATCAAATCGCTCGACAAGAAACTTTGTCTTAAATCAGAAGGCGGTGTGCTTAATTCATACGGCATAGTTGATTATGTTAACGGTATAGCGCCAGGCGTCTTTGTTATAGTTAAGAGCGACTTAAAGAAGATTGATCACTTAATGAGATTTTTAAAGATGGGCGAAGGTCCAAATTATGTTTTATACAGACCTTACCATTTGACCAGCATAGAGACTATAAACACAGTATTAAAGGCACACTTCGATAAGCTCGAAGCTATAAAACCTATATCTGAAATACCATACTCAGATGTAGTTGCTATTGCTAAGAAGGACATGAAGAAGGGCGAGAAGCTTGATTACATCGGAGGCTACACTTTTTATGGCAAGTGCATAGACTTTGAAAAGTCAAGAGAAAAGAATTTAGTGCCTATATCCGTCATAAACGAAGGCGCAGTCCTTACAAGAGATATTAAAAAGGGCGAAAATATTGATTATAATAGCGTAGAACTTGATAGTGAGACGCTTGTATATAAACTTAGAAAAGAAATAGAAGCAAAGTACGAAGCTTCAAGGAGGTAATTATGGACTTAAAAGCTTTATCAAATGATCGCGTAGCCGATAGAGAACATCAAATATCTGAATATTGGAAGAGCATCGATCTACTTAAATTAACAAACGATAAAAGAGATAAGGACAATAGATATGTTTTCTTCGAAGGCCCACCAACTGCTAACGGAAAGCCTGGTATACATCACGTAAGTGGTAGAACACTAAAGGACTCTGTATGCAGATATAAGGTTATGCAAGGCTATTACGTAAACAGAAAAGCCGGTTGGGATACTCACGGACTACCTGTTGAAATTGAGACTGAAAAACAATTAGGACTTCATAATAAACAAGATATAGAAAAGTATGGCGTAAAAGAGTTTAATGAAAAATGCAAAGAGTCAGTATTTAAGTATGAGTCACTATGGAGACAGATGACTGAAAAGATGGCTTATCTAATTGATCTTGACAATCCATATATAACTCTTGATAATGACTACATCGAATCTACTTGGCATATACTTGATAAGATGTTTAAGGATGGACTAATTTATGAAGGTCACAAGATTATGCCTTATTGCCCAAGATGCGGTACAGGTCTTGCTTCACACGAAGTAGCTCAAGGATATGAGATGATTAAAACTGAATCAGCTTATGTTAAGTTCAAAAAGAAAGATGCTGATAATGAGTACTATCTTGCATGGACAACAACACCATGGACACTTCCTTCAAACGTAAGTTTAACAGTTAATAAAGATTTTGATTACATTAAGATAAAACATAAAGAGACTGGCGAGATACTTTACTTAGCTAAATCGCTTTTCAAACAAGCTCTTGAAAAAGATGCAGAAAACTATGAAATAATAGCTGAGATGAAGGGCTCAGACCTAGTTGGTGGAGAGTACGAACAATTGCTACCATATTTACCATGCGATAAAAAAGCTTTCTTCATAACAGAAGCTGATTACGTTACTATGGAAGATGGTACTGGTATAGTTCACACAGCACCAGCCTTTGGTGAAGACGACTACAATACATCAAGAAGATATGATTTACCAGTTCTTAATCCAGTTGACGAAGAAGGTAAGTTCACAGATACTCCTTGGAAAGGCATGTGGGTTATGGATGCAGATCCATTAATCATTGAAGAGCTAAAAAAAGAAAATAAATTATATAGAAAACAAAAGATAGAGCACAACTATCCACATTGCTGGAGATGCCACACACCACTTCTTTATTATGCAAAACCATCTTGGTATATAGAAGTAACTAAGTTTAAAGACAAAATTGTTGAAAATAACAATACAGTTAATTGGTATCCAGACTATGTTGGTGAAAAGAGATTCGGTTTCTGGCTAGATAACCTAAAGGACTGGGCTCTGTCTAGATCAAGATACTGGGGAACACCACTACCAATTTGGAAGTGCGAAGACTGCGGTCGCATGGAAAGCGTTGGCTCAAGAAAAGAGCTTAAGCAAAAAGCTATTGAAGACATAGATGAAAACATTGAATTGCACAGACCATATGTTGACGACGTTCATCTAGAATGTCCACACTGTCATGGCAAGATGACTAGAGAAAAGGATGTAATCGACGTTTGGTTCGACTCAGGCGCAATGCCATTTAGTCAATGGCACTATCCATTTGAACATACAGAAGACTTTGATCATAAGTTCCCAGCAGACTTCATCTGTGAAGGCATAGACCAAACAAGAGGCTGGTTCTATAGCTTACTTGCTATATCAACATATATGACTGGTAAGGCTCCTTATAAAAACGTTCTTGTTAACAACTTAGTTCTTGATAAGTATGGCAAAAAGATGAGTAAAAGCAGGGGCAATACCATAGATCCATTCGAGCTATTTGATGAATATGGTGCAGATGCTGTAAGATGGTATCTATTATACGTATCACCAGCTTGGACTACTAAGAAAGTCGATGTAGATGGCTTAAAAGACATAAGCTCGAAATTCTTTAACACACTTAGAAATGTATATAACTTCTTCTACATGTATTTACAAACCGATGGCATTGATCCAAAGACATTAGATGTGCCATATGAAAAGAGAAGCGATATAGACAAGTGGATACTTGCTAAATATAACAAACTTCTTCTAAATATCGAAGAAGAGATGGATAAGTTCGAGCTAACAAATGTAGTTAGAATGATACAAGATTTTGTAGTTGAAGATATATCAAACTGGTATATCAGACGTTCAAGAAGAAGATTCTGGGCTACAGAACTTGATGATGACAAGAAGGCAGTTTTACAAACAACATACGAAATACTTCTTGGAGTATCTAAAATTATAGCACCATTTGCTCCATATACAGCAGAAGAGTTCTATCAAAGACTTGGCGATTTAGAATCAGTTCACATAGACTATTATCCAAAGGCTAATAAAGACCTAATCGATGAAAAGCTTATTTACAAGATGGATCTAGTTCGTACACTTGTTAAACTTGGTAGATCATCAAGAGAGAACGCTAAGATCAAGGTAAGAATACCTCTTAACGAGATAGTTATCGATGGTAAGTATAGAGAAGACCTAGAAGACTTGACAGACTTAATCAAGGAAGAGCTTAACGTAAAGAACGTTTACTACGAAGATGATTTGAAGAAGTACATGAATTTCAACTTGAAGCCGAACTTCAAAGTTGCTGGCTCAATACTTGGATCAAAGATTAAGGACTTCACTAAATATCTATTAAATGTTAATAGCATAGACTTTGTAGACAAGCTTGACCACGCTGATCAAACAGTTGAGCTTAATGGTGAAGCGACTGAAATCAAAAAAGATTATGTAGATGTAAGAATTGAGTCCAAAGAAGGCTTTAATGTTGAAATGGAAAATGGCGTCTTCATCATACTTGATACTAAGTTAACAGATGATCTTCTTGATGAAGGCTACTTAAGAGAGTTTATATCAAAGGTACAACAACTTAGAAAGCAAAATGATTTCGACGTGCTAGATAAGATTAAGATCTATGTTGATGCAAATGATGATTTGAAAGCTATCTTTGAAAAGTTCAAAGACTTTATACTAAAAGAAACTGTTGCAGATAGCATTGAATACAAAGAACTTGATGTAGAAGAAACAGACTTAAATGGTAAGATTGTAAAGATATTTGTCGAAAGAATATAAATTAACTAAGACTAGGGCAGATGCTCTAGTCTTTTTTTCGCGTATAAAAGGCCAGAGCAAATGCTCTGGCCATTGATTTATAAATTATTTTTTTCTCTTAAACGTATTCATTATATCTCTTGCAACAGTTCTACCTATTTGATAAGTAAAGGCACTGAAGACTCTTTTTAATATTTTATCAGCAGTACTTTCATTTCTCTTCTTTTGATTTTGTTTTGTTCTGTATTCTTTTTGTGCATCTTTTTCAGCTTTTTCAGCTTCCATTTCTTCATTAATCTTAATGTATCTTTCACTAAGTATCTCATATGCTGATTCTCTGTCAATTGGCTCTTTGTACTTAGAGTTAAAATCTGAATTATTAACAATCTCATTAAATACAGCTTCATCTATCATACCAATCTTAGACATAGGCGGCCTTATAAGTGTTATCTCAGCTATGGATGGCTCGCCATCTTCATTAAGAGTTGAGACCAAGGCTTCACCAGTTTTTAGATTAAGTATAGCTTTTTCGCTATCGAAGTTTGGATTCTTTCTAAAACTATCAGCAGCGTACTTAACGTTTTTAATCTCATTAGGAGTGTAGGCTCTTAAAGCGTGTTCGATTCTGTTAGATAATTGGCTTAAAACTTCTTCAGGTATATCCTTAGGGTTTTGAGTAACAAAGAAGATACCAACACCCTTAGACCTGATAAGCTTGATAATAGTAACGATGTTTTCAAGCATCTTTTTATTTAAGTCTTTAAAAATTAAATGAGCTTCATCTAAGAATAATACTAATTTAGGTTTATCAAGGTCACCAACTTCATCAAGACTAGTAAATATCTGACTAAGTAGATAGATTACAACCGATTGATACATCTTTGAGTTAAGGTAGAGCTCGGTACAGTTAAGTATGTTTGCTGTGCCTTTTTCACCATTTTTCACTAATAAATCATCTACATCGAAAGATGGTTCACCAAAGAAGTCAATCGCACCTTCATTTTCAAATCTAATAAGAGTTCTTTGTATAGCATTTATACTTTGCTTAGCTACATTGCCATATTTATTTGAAATATCACTAGAGAAGTCCGCCATATACTTAAGCATAATCTTTAAATCTTTAAAATCGATAAGTTTAAGCTCATTCTCGTCGGCAATTTTATACATAACATCGATGACGCCGCTTTGTACATCATTCAGTCCAAGCATCTTAGATAGTAGTACTGGACCTATATCAGTAACAGATGCTCTTAGCGGAACACCTCTTTTATATATATCAAAAATTTCAACAGGGAAGCTATCAACTTGGTAGTCATCTATACCAAGCTTATTAAGTCTTTCGTCGATCTTATCATTTCTCTCGCCATTCTCAGCTAGACTCATAATGTCGCCTTTAACATCGGTAATGAATGTGTTGATACCATCGTTATTAAGCATCTCACTAATTACTTTTAAAGTAACAGTCTTACCAGTACCAGTCGCTCCAGCTATGATGCCGTGTCTATTTAGCATCTTAGAGTTCAAATATACTTTTTCGTTCTCTCCACCTAGTAAATATTTCATAAAATCACCTCTCAAGACTATTATAACACATTTTCATCTTTAAAAATAGTCTTGCAAAATAATAATTTATATGATAATATAAATATGTGAAAGATTAAATTTTAAGGAGGATATTTTGGAAATAAATAAGGAAGTAGTCGCTAAAGTATGCGGCAAAGAAATTAAAAAAGAAGACGTTGTAAACTTTGCAAATATGCTTGGACCACAACTAACTATGCAGTTCCAATCAAAGGACGGAGTTAAAAAATTAGTTGAAGAGATGGTTAATCAAGCGATGTTATATAATAATGCTATCGATGAAAAACTAGACGAGAGTGAAGAGTACAAAGCTGAGATGGAAAAGGCTAAAGAAAACATCTTAACTAATATGGCTTTTAAAAAGGCGCTTGAATGTGAAGAAGCGACAGATGAAGAACTTAAAAACTATTATAATGAATTTAAGGATGAGTTTTCTGAGCCAGAATCAAGATCTGCTAGCCACATCTTAGTTGATAGTGAAGATAAGGCAAAGGATATCAAGGCTAAAATTGATAAGGGTGAGGACTTTGCTAGCCTTGCTCAAGAACACTCTGCATGCCCATCTAAGGCTAATGGTGGAGACTTAGGTACATTCCACAGAGGACAAATGGTTAAGGAATTTGACGACAAGGTATTCTCAATGAGCCTTGGAGAAATTTCTGAGCCAGTTAAGACTCAATTTGGCTATCATATAATCAAGTTAAATGAGATTAATGATGCAAAAGCTAGATCATTTGACGAAGTTAAAGATGAAGTGCGTGCTCATGTTATGCAAATTAAACAAATGAACGCATTTAAGGCAGTTATTGACAGCTTAAAGGATAAATACAAACCAGAAATATTTGTTTAATGAAAGGATATGAGAGCTGATGAGGCTTGAATTATTTGATTTTATAGATGACACTATAGATTTACTTGAAGAAAATAATGATAAATTGGAAGAAGTATTAGAGATTTTGGAGAATTTCTTTACTAATACATTCTGCGCTAAGGATCACTTTCTAGCTGCTAGAGGCAGAGTTAAGGAAGCTACTTCACTTAGAGAGAAGATACTTAGAAACAATTTATATACTGAGTACAAGACGCCAGAGAACCTTATGGAGAATATCTCAGACATCATCGGTGTTAGAATTGAGTGCAGGTTTATTGACGACGAAAAGAAAATATACAGAGACTTACTAAACTTATTCAATTATAAAGAGGACAGAGGTTACTACTCAAGCCATATCAATAAAAAGATATACCTAAAGCTATCTGAAGAGCAGCCACAATTACAAAAGAATGGTTTTGAGATCTACAAGATAGACGGCAAGTATGTTGATGATGACGGCAAGAAGATTCACTTTGAGCTTCAAATAAAGTCACTAGTCAATGTATTCTGGGGAGACATAGACCACAAAGTCTTATATAAGAACTACAACTACGTACTTACAGAAGATTTCTTTATAGACATCATGGCAACTATTAAGGATAATTTAACTATGGTTGATAGGCAGCTTATGAGCGTTTATAACCATCTTAATAGGTCTGACTCAACGATACAGGTTAATAAGAAGAAGCAACTTGTTAAGCTTGTATCAAAGACTATACATGATATATTTAAATCAAAGGTTAAGAGCGACTTAGGTTATATTATAGACTACAAGGACTCCTGCGACATGATTAGTGAGTACTTATTTATGAAGGCTCAAAGAAAATCTGCTAAGGATATATCACAAGAGTTTGTTGATTTAGTAGGAAGATTATCAGATATACAGGAAAATCTTGGACCTATAACAAACTATATAGAGTTTGAGAGAAAGCCTGCGTTTAACGATACTTTCACTCAAAGCTTAGGTAATGATATACTGAAACTTATAAATACTGATTTTAAGTGGAATTTATTCTTTAGGATAATATTTATTATTGAAAAGGGTACTAATGTTGAAGACTTTGAAGGCTTCATAATATTCTTAAGATACAAGTTCTACGAATCAGTTGCTCTAAGCATTAGAAATAAGGATATGTCAAAGGAAGAGAAAGAGTTTATAATTAACTACTACCTTGATCAAATAAGCTATGAGTTTAAGAAAAAACCTGAACTTTCATTTATAACTGACGAAAATATTAACGAAATTAATAAAAATATTAGCCTCGAATTAGTTAATATATCTAATTTTGAGGACTTTTCCGAACAAATTTTAGAAAGAGGAGAAACAGATGAGTAAAGATAAAGATTTTATTGATGAACACGATTGCTGCTGCCACGACGAAGACTGCGGCTGCGGACATGATCATGAACATGATGATTGCGACTGCGAAGACACAATGATCATCACATTAGATGACGGAACAGAGCTTGAATGCGCTGTACTTGATCTATTTAATTACAAAGGAGACGACTATATCTTCTTATTCCCACTAGACGTAGAAGAGGAAGAAGAGTACGTTTATCCTTATAAGTACATCGAGCATGAAAATGGTGTCGATGTTGAACTAGAAGTCGTAGATGACGCAATCATAGACGAGCTTATGGAAGAATTTTATAATAAAAACGAGGTAGATGAGTAATATTATAAGCTTTGAGGACGAGAAAAAACTCTATAGAGTCTACTCAGAGTACTTAAGAAATAAATTTCACACAAAGGTTTATAAGCTTCCTATAAGTCTAAACATAACTTGTCCCAATAGAGACGGCTCAAAGGCTTATGGCGGCTGCATCTTTTGCACAGCAGAGGGAGGCAGCTTTGAGAATTTATCTAACAAGCTATCTGTCAAAGAGCAGATTGAGCAAAACAAGGTAAATATCACGAAAAACCATAAGGCAACGAAGTTCATAGCTTATTTTCAAAACTTTTCTAATACTTATATGCCACTAGATCAGTTTAAGGAAAATATAATGAGCGCAATACAAGAAGATGTTGTTGGAATTAATATATCGACAAGGCCTGATTTAATCTTCGATGATTACATGAAGTTTTTGAAGGATGTAAAGGATGAGTATAATCTCGAGATAACTGTTGAACTGGGCTTACAGAGCTCAAATGATGAGACGCTTAAGATATTAAACCGTTGTCATAGTACTAAGGACTATATTAATGCATGTGAAACATTATCAAAGTACGGCTTAAGAAAGGCAGCTCACTTGATACTTGATTTGCCATGGGATAGCATAGATGACATATATAATGACGCTAGGCTCATTAACATGACAAAGACGGATGAAGTTAAACTACATAGTTTATATATCATGGAAGGAACTAAGATAGCCCAGATGTATAAAGCTCATGAGTTTAAACTCTTAAACAGAGAAGACTATGTAGATAGAGTAGAAATTTTCTTAACTCATATAAAAGATGATATAATTATACAAAGATTGGTCGGAAGGTCCGATGAAGAGGGAACGATTCATTGCAACTGGGGCGAATCTTGGTGGAGAATAAAAGATTCCATATTAGAACAAATGAAAAGAAAATCAAATTACCAAGGTAAATATTTTAAGGAGGATGATTTTTATGGTTAAATTAATCTTAGGAGCAAAAGGTGCAGGAAAGACTAAGTGGTTAATCAATGGTGCTAACGATGACATTAAGTCAGGTAACGGCAACATTACGTTCTTAGATGTTGAGGACGAACACATATTTTCTCTAGACACTAACGTTAGACTTATTAACTTAAGCGATTACAGTGTAAATTCTATTGAAAAGTTCTATGGTTTCTTGCTTGGAATGCTATCTATGGACTTCGACCTAGAAAAAATTTATATCGACAGTATTTATAAGCTTATCGATATTAAGAAAGAAGATTTAAAATGCTTAGTAAAGAATTTAGATGAAATTTCTGAAAAGCATGATGTAGACATACTTATCAACGTTGACTACGTAGCTGATGAAGTAGACAGTGACTTAAGGAGTTATATAGAAGAAGTTAAATAATTAGAAAGTGGTATTTAATGCTTTATGTAAAGAGGAAGAATCTTTTTGAGGTATTTTTCGAGAAGAGACATTCTTTGATCATACAGTTCAACAACGGTGACTTGACGAAGAAGGAGTTTCTTCAAGAGAATTTCAATTTTATTACTAGTCTAAACATCAAACCTTTTATTAAGATTGATTCATTTGAAAAGGGCATGTTTAACTACCAATACTATAATTCGCTTGCTAAGTACTATCTGATGCTTGCAAATGAGATAAAAAACACAAACAAGCACAAAAAGTATTTTGTCGAGTACAAAAACACTGGGCTAAGTTTGTATCATCAAAAAGATTTAACGACTATAAGCATACTGAGGCTGGTTGACTTTGAGAATGTTGATGCGTACTACGTTAAAACAAATTCAAAGTTCTTAAATGGCAAGCTTTATGAGATAGTCTTAAGTGACTATAATGAAGCAATCTTCCATTCGAAAGCTTTGTGGCTTGTAGACATTTTGAGAGAGAAGAACGTTTTTAGTGAAAAGAAGAAAGAGTCGGTAATAGATTCGTATATAAATAAACTCTACTAGTTTTAGTAGAGTTTATTTTTTATATTAAGGTTTCCTTTAGAATAGTATTTGCTCTCTATCATTAAAGAAAGCTTTGTATGCAAGCGATGTAAATATGCTTGTAGTTATCCCGACAGTTCCGACTATGGCTATCATGATTGTTATTTGATATAGTATAGCAGACATTGGGTCAGTCCCTGATAGTATTTGACCCGTCATCATGCCAGGCAAAAGCACTATGCCCATGCCGAGCATTGAGTTAAGTGTCGGTAGTATGGCTGAGCTAAATGCTTCTCTAGATATTTTTAATACAGCATCCTTAGGTTTTGCACTAAGCATAAGTGCCGACTCAATCGTATCTCTTTGATCATTAAGAGAATTTTTATAAGAGTTAATAGCAAGACTCATGCCCGTCATTGTATTACCAATAAGCATTCCTGAGATAGTTATGAAGTACCTTGGGTCGTACCATGGTCTAACGCCTACAACTACTATGATGTAGTAGAATATTGACACTAAACTCGATCCTATAAAGCATATTGCTATAAGCTCTTTAAGCTTGATTGATTTAACCTTGCTTCTTTTATATACATTAAATATTGCAAACGCTTCCATTATTGTAAGTATTAAAAGTGTTATCCATGGACTATCGCTCTTTAAAATGTATTTTAGTAGGTAGCCTGTTATTATTAGCTGAATTGTCATTCTAAGTGAAGCTACTATGATTAGTCCTTGATTTGATAGACCCTTTATCTTTGAAATTACTAGCAGTATTATGATAAATACAAAAGATAGGGCTAGCTGTAATGTTGAAATTTCAGTTAACATATTAGGCCTCCTTAATTGTCGCTGTCTTATCCTTGATGCTTATCACTTGATCAGCTAGGGAGAATAGTTTTTCTGAGTGCGATACCATAATTATCTTCTTATCTCTTTCTTTTAAGTACTTAATCACATTACTTATAAGCTTGTATTCGGTCTCTTCATCAAGTGAGGATGTTGGCTCGTCAAATAGATATACTTCAGCATCCATTGCCAAGACCCTCGCTATCGATAGTCTAGTTTTTTCTCCGCCAGAGAAGTCCTTTGGATTATCATTAAGATCTTTATCAAGCAAAACTATATCAAGCAGTTCTTTTAGTTTCGCATCATCAAGAGCGTCTATACCACTGAATTTCCTAGCTATATTTAAATTGTATCTCACATCGCCTTCGAAGATAGCGGGGAATTGTGACTGCATAATAACTTTTCTTCTTAATTCATGTGCTTTATATGTCTTAATATTGTCGCCTTTGTATAAAATATCGCCGCTATCAGGGCTTATAAGGTTATCAAGCATTTTTAAGAGAGTAGATTTACCGCTGCCGCTCGGACCCATAATCATAGTTAGGCCATTATCATCAATAGACAGATGCTCTATGCTAAGAATATCTTTGAATTTTATATTTTTTAGTTCAAACATCTTAATCCTCCATATAAATCAGCTCTTCATATAAGGCATCAAGCTTCTCATCAATCTCAGTAAGTTTAAAGTTCAAATCGTTAACTCTGTCTATGTCATCGTATATATCTGGATTTGCAAGCTCATTATGAATCTTATCCTTATGTTTTTCAAGCTCTGAAATTTCTTTTTCTAGAGCATCCTTAGCTTGTTTTTCTTTTTTAAGCCTTTCTTTTTCTTCTCTTTCACGCTTTTTATTGAGCTTTGCTTGAGTCTTTGTAATCTCTTCTGGCTCTTCTAAAAAGGCTTCTTCCTCACGCATACGCTTTTTCTTGTCAAGATAATAGTCATAATTACCTAAAAATTCATGAATGCCATCGGCTTTAAGCTCAAGTATTTTATTTACAACTTTATTTAGAAAATATCTATCGTGGCTAATTACAAGCAAAGTTCTTTCGTAAGAGTTAAGTGCCTCTTCTAAAACTTCTTTTGATTCGATATCCAAGTGATTTGTCGGCTCGTCTAGAACAAGGAAGTTTACATCAGAAAGCATTATTTTACATAGAGAAACTCTAGCTTTTTCTCCGCCAGATAATTCATCAATCATCTTATATATATCATCATCAATAAATAAGAACTTTGCAAGCGCCTTTCTTAGCTCAAAGTAAGTAAGGCGAGGGAAGCTGTCCCATATCTCTTCGGCTATGGATTTATTCACGTCAAGCTTTTCTAGCTCTTGATCAAAGTAGCCAACATTGACATTAGTCCCAAAGCGTATTTCACCAGAGTCATGACTTTCTTCACCAAGAATTATTTTAAATAGAGTTGACTTACCAATACCATTTGCACCGATGATGCCAACATGCTCACGCTTATATATGTTAAAGTTTATATCATTTAATAATTTAAAATCGCCAAAGCGTTTATTTATATTTTCAACAGCTAAGACATCATTACCTGACTCGACCTTCATCCTAAACTTGAAATTGATCTCACTGTCATCATTAACTTCACTTAAAAGCACAATCTTAGCAAGCATCTTCTCACGAGACTTTGCCTTAATAATGCTTTTTTCAGTAGCGTAGGACCTAAATCTTCTGATAATCTCTTTTTGTCTTTCAATTTCTTTTTGCTGATTAATATAAGCCTTCTCTTGAATTGCTTCATTTATCTTTCTTTGCTTGATATATTGTTCATAGCCCATATTGTACTCATGAGTTGTGTAATCCTTTATAAGAATAACCTTATTACATGTAGTATTTAAAAAATATCTATCGTGGCTGACCATAACAACAGTCTTATTAAATGAATTGATGTATTCTTGAAGGAATTCCATTGAGTCAATATCAAGATGATTAGTCGGCTCATCTAAGAAAAGTATGTCGGATTCTTGTATAAGTGCCTTGGCAAGCATTAGCTTAGATTTTTGCCCACCGCTAAGGGAGTTAAAGGCTTGGCCAAACTGTTCTTCGCAAAAACCAAGACCAGTCAAAACCTTTTTTATCTCAGCATCGTATGTATATCCGCCTTTCTTTTCGAAGTCTTCAAGTAAAAAGGCATATCTATCCAAGTTCTCTTGACTAGGGTCCTTGGCAATGATATCTTCAAAATTCCTAAGCTCCTCCTCAAGATCAGTCAAGTGCTTCATGGACTTCTTCATCTCATCATAAACACTTAAAGAACTTCTGATCGTTGTATTTTGCTCAAGGTAGGCGATTTTAATATCTTTAGAAATAAATATATCGCCTTCATCATAATTAAGCATCCCAGATAAAATATTAAGTAAAGTTGACTTACCAGTACCATTCATACCAACTATTGCAACTTTTTCGCCTTCATTTATATTAATAGAAACGTTTTCAAAAATTAACTTGTCTATAAAAACTTTTTTTATATTATTACATGCTAGTACAGTCATAAAAACACCTCGTTTATATTATAACATAAATGAAAAAATTATTGCTAAGAAATTCGCTATATGTTATACTATAATTGCTTTAATAATGAAAGGTGTGGACATATGGCTCGTGATATTACAATAAACGCAATTAAAAGATTACCTATATACTATGTGATTTTTGAAGACCTATACGCAAGGGGCGTACATAGGGTCTCTTCGAGTGAGCTATCGTCTTACACTAAGTTTACTGCCTCTCAGATCAGGGCCGATCTAAACACTTTTGGCGCTGAGGGTAGACAAGGTTATGGATATAATGTTGAGGCCATATACATGGACCTCAAAGGCGTTCTTGGTCTTGATTATAAAAAGAATTTAATTTTGACTGGCGTTGGCAATATCGGCCAAGCGATAATACAGTCGCGTGAGTTTGAATCGAGCGGCTTTAAATTCATTGGGCTATTCGATAGCAATCCCAATATGATAGGTCTTAGCTTTAATGGCATCAAGGTTAGAAATATTTCTGAGCTTGAGGACTTTGCCAAGAACAATAGCATTGATATAGGTGTCATAGCTGTTACTAGTAATAGCGCGAGAGATGTTGCTAGGACTTATGAAAAGATTGGCATAAAGGCGGTTTGGAACTTTGCACCAACTGTGCTTGATTTAGACAAGGACATCATAGTTGAGAACGTGCCACTATCAGAGAGCTTATTTACGCTAAACTATTTACTTAAATGTAAAAATGATGGCACTTTTACAAGTGACGACTATGTCAATAGAGCAAAGGACACTGTTTATGATAAGGAATTAGGAAGATATAGAGAGTCTAAGAAGAGGGGAAGACCTAGAAAGGAGAGTAAATAATGAAGTTAGAATTA
This sequence comes from Fenollaria sp. C0166D3, assembly GCF_056590255.1. Taxonomy (NCBI): domain Bacteria; kingdom Bacillati; phylum Bacillota; class Clostridia; order Eubacteriales; genus Fenollaria; species Fenollaria sp. C0166D3. Next base: position 209,846 of record NZ_JBWPVU010000001.1, on the reverse strand, counting down.
ATCGACATTAAAAAATCCTTCGCTGGAAAAGAAGTTTTACACGGAATTAATTTAGAGACTAGTTCTGGTAGTTCAACTGCTTTTTTAGGAAGGAATGGTGCTGGTAAAACGACTACCATAAGGATACTTATGGACGTTTTTAAGGCAGACAGCGGCAAGATACTGATTGACGGCGCGCCAATCGATAGAAAAGAGATTAAGCTAGGATATTTGCCTGAAGAAAGGGGTATGTACGCTAAGAGTGCCATACTTGATCAGTTAATTTACTTTGGTAGAATAAAAGGACTTACAAAAAAGGAAAGCCATGACAATGCGCTTGAGCTACTTGAAAAGGTTAAGCTAAGTGAATACAAGGCTAAAAATCTTGATACTTTGTCAAAGGGTAATCAACAAAAGATACAAATCATTCAGACATTTATTAATAAGCCTGATATTATTATTCTTGATGAGCCATTCTCAGGTCTAGACCCAGTTAACTCTCAAATACTTATTGATTTAATCAAAGAAGCTGTTTCAAGTGGCACTTTGCTTATATTCTCATCTCATCAAATGAGCCACGTTGAAAATTTCTGTGACAATATTGCTCTTATTAAAGACGGCAGCAATGTTTTAACTGGCAATCTTAAAGAAATTAAGAAAAATATGGGCGAGGGAAGATTAAGACTAAGCTTTTATAATGATGCTGTTAACTATTTACAAGATATATTTGATTTAGCTGGACAAGATAATGTAAGTATAAAAGATAATGATATCATCGTTAGAACGAGTGATAAAGCTGATGAACTAGCTAAGTTTGCTATAAGCAAGGACAATTTTAGAGCCATAGCAAAGTATGAACCAAGTCTAGAAGAGATATTCATAGAAGCGGTAGGTGATAAAGATGAAGAATAAAGTTGGATTAATAACATCATTTGAGTTTAAGCAGCTTATAAAGACTAAGTCGTATAAGATAACTTCAGTAGTCTTTTTCGTTCTAGCCTTATTAGGGGCTTTTGTTCCAAGACTTATACAAGGAAATTTATTTAAGTCTATCACGGATGAATTTAACAAAACACAAAAGCTAGGTGTAATTATAAATGATGATAGTATTGATGAAAGCGAATTAAAATCATTTTTATCTAATTATGAAGTTCATTTATATACTGATGAAGAAAAACTTAAAGATGATGTACTAAGTAAAGAACTTGATAGAGGAGCAATAATTGATTCAGATTCAGTTCAAAAATTTGTATTAAACTCTAAACTTACTGATATGGGTGATGGCTTAGACAGAGTCTTAAATGAATACAGATATAAAAAACTGATTGAAGCAGAAGGCGTGGATTATTCTAAAATCAAAGCCTTAGAAGAAAATCAATACCAAATAAATGAAGTAGTGCTAGGAAAGGACTCAAAGCAAAATTATTTTATAATATATTTCTTGTTATTTTTACTATATATGATTATACTAACATATGGCCAAATAACTGCAACATCAGTAGCTAAGGAAAAGAATGACAGGACTATGGAGCTGCTTATAACATCAACTAAACCTAAATACTTGATACTAAGTAAAGTATTAGCGACTGTAATAAGTGCGGTTATTCAAGTATCATTCTTGTTTATTGGATTTGCTGTAGGATACTTATTCAATAAAGAGTATTGGTCAGACATATTTAGCATCACAAGTGCACCTATACAATTAGTTATAACATTCATCTTGTTTATGATAGCAGGTTTCTTCTTATATCTGTTCATATTTGCAACACTTGGAGCACTAGTTAATAAGATAGAAGAAGTAAGTCAATCAATATCATCAGCTACAATATTAATTGTACTTGCATATTTTGGAGCTATATTTGCGTTAACATCTGGATCAGAATCAAGTTTTGTGGCGTTTTTATCATACTTCCCACTAACATCACCATTTGTAATGTTTATTAGGGCAGGCATGGTAAATATTTCTATCATAGAGATAGCTGCATCCTTTGCTATATTAGTAGCATCAGCATACTTCATATATAAACTTGCATGCGATATCTATAGATTAGGTACACTGCAATACGGAAACAGAATGACGCTTAAACAAGCGTTTAAAGCATTAAAAGAGGACAAAAAGACAAAGAGTAATGAATAAGATAATATTAAGGGGACAGACTAGCTTTGTCCCTTCTCATATATTTGAGTGCGGTCAAGCATTCAGATGGAAAAAGCTAGATGAAGAGGCATATAGATTTATATTTAGGGACATGGTCTTGGAGGCACATGCCACAGATGATGCTATAGAAATAATAGGGGACTTTAGAGATGAAAAGGATATCTTAAACTATTTTGACTTAAATACAGACTATGATGCAATTAAGAATACGCTATCTGCTAATGATGAAGTTATTAGAAAAGCTATTGACTTTGGCGGCGGAATGAGGATACTTAAACAGGATCCATTTGAGACATATATTTCCTTTATTATAAGTGCCAATAATCAAATCAAGAACATTAAGAATACAATTAAGAAACTGTCACAAATGTACGGAAAGAAGCTAAATAATCCATTTGATGAAGACGAGTACTATGCTTTTCCAAGTCCACTTGCTCTGTCTAATGCAAAGCCTGAGGACATAAAGGAGTATGCAAGAGCTGGCTTTAGATCTGAAAGGATAGTTATTGCTTCAAAAATGGTTCAAGAGGGTATAATAAATTTTGAAGAGCTTAAAGAAAAAAGCGTAGACGATATTAGAAAAACTTTATTAGAAGTGCCGGGTATAGGCGAGAAAGTCTTTCAATGCATATTACTCTTTGGTCTGGGTAGAACCGATTCATTCCCAGTCGATGTATGGGTTAAGAGAGTTATGGAAGAGCTATACTACGGTGGAGAAGAGCGAAATAAGAAGCTTATACAAGAGGATGGCATGAGAAGATTTGGCGATTTATCGGGCTATGCACAGCAATATCTTTTCTATTATATGAGAGAAAATTATAAAAAGATGAAAAAAGAAGAGGAAAAGCAAGATAATAAATAAATAATAATGATAAATATGAATAAATGCGATTATATTATCTTGTATATTTGAGGTATATTTACTACAATATAATTGTTAGCACTCAATAGAGACGAGTGCTAACAAGAAAAATATAAACAATATTATAAGGAGGAATAGATTATGAAATTAAGACCATTATCCGATAGGATAGTTATTAAGAAATTAGAAGCAGAAGAAAAAACTAAATCAGGCATAGTACTACCAAGTGCTTCAAAGGAAGCTCCTGTTATGGCTGAAGTTATAGCAATAGGATCTGACATCGCTAATGATGAAAAGAAGGCAAAAGAAGTAAAAGTAGGAGATAAGGTTATATTCTCAACATATGCAGGAACAAGCGCAAAGATTGACGGCGTTGAATACACTGTGTTAAAATTCGCTGACATCGTTGCAGTAGTTGAAGACTAGGAGGTAATTATATGGCAAAAGAAATTAAATTCAATGCAGATGCAAGACATAAAATGGAAGAAGGTATTAACATTCTTGCTAATACTGTAAAAGTAACATTAGGACCAAAAGGAAGAAATGTTGTCCTTGACAAATCATTTGGCTCACCACTAATCACTAATGACGGTGTTACTATCGCTAAGGAAATAGAACTAGAAGATAAATTTGAAAACATGGGAGCACAATTATTAAAAGAAGTTGCTACTAAGACAAATGACATCGCTGGTGACGGTACAACAACAGCAACACTTCTTGCACAAGCAATAATTAGAGAAGGTCTAAAGAATATTGCAGCTGGTGCAAATCCAATGATTCTACAAAGTGGTATTAGAAAAGCAGTTGACAAAACTGTTGAAAGCATTAAATCATATTCAAAGAAAGTTGAATCATCTGATGCTATAGCTCAAGTTGCTTCAATATCAGCTGGAGATAAAGAAATAGGTAAACTAATTGCAGATGCTATGGATAGAGTTGGTAATGACGGAGTTATTACTGTTGAAGAATCAAAATCTATGGGCACTACTTTAGAAGTAGTTGAAGGTATGCAATTTGATAGAGGATACGTTTCAAGCTATATGGTAACAGATACAGACAAGATGGTAGCTGAACTTGACAATCCTTACATCTTAATAACTGATAAGAAGATAACAAATATACAAGAGATTCTTCCTGTACTAGAAGAAATTGTTAAACAATCAAAACCATTATTAATAATCGCTGAAGATATAGAAGGCGATGCTATGGCAACACTTGTTGTTAACAAACTTAGAGGCACATTCAACTGCGTTGCAGTTAAGGCACCAGGCTTTGGTGACAGAAGAAAAGAAATGTTACAAGACATAGCAATATTAACAGGCGCTAAGGTTATATCTGAAGAACTTGGATATGACTTAAAAGAAGCTACTATAGATATGCTAGGAACTGCTCAAAAAGTTAAAGTTGACAAAGAAACTACAGTTATCGTTAACGGAGCAGGCGAAAAAGATGAAATAGAAGCAAGAGTAAAACAAATCAAGACTCAATACGAAGCATCAGACTCAGACTTTGACAGAGAAAAACTTCAAGAAAGATTAGCTAAATTAACTGGCGGCGTAGCAGTTGTTCAAGTTGGTGCAGCTAGTGAAATTGAATTAAAGGAAAGAAAATTAAGAATAGAAGACGCTCTATCGGCTACAAGAGCAGCAGTTGAAGAAGGTATAGTACCAGGAGGTGGAACTGTACTTGCAGACTCAATCAAGGCGCTAGAAGCTATAGTAGATGACTTTGAAGGAGACGAAAAGACAGGCGTTAAGATAATCTTAAGAGCACTACAAGAACCAGTAAGACAAATCGCTGAAAATGCTGGTTTAGAAGGATCAGTTGTTGTTGAAAATGTTATGAACGAAAAACCTGGCATTGGTTTTGACGCACTTAACAACAAATACGTTGACATGATTAAGTCAGGTATAGTTGACCCAACTAAGGTAACTAGATCAGCACTTCAAAATGCAGCATCAGTAGCATCAATGATACTAACTACTGAAGCAGCAGTAGCAGACATTCCTAAGGACGATGCACCTATGGCAGGTGGCATGCCTGGTGGAATGCCAATGATGTAAAATCAATTAAATAAGGTATAGAATAACTCATGGCTTAGGCTGTGAGTTATTTTTTGTTTGAACTCCATAAGAGAAGTATATATTAAAATAGAAATTTAATCTTATTATCATCGCTGCTTTATCACTGCTATTTAAATGCACCTAACAGCGCTGATAATAATACTTTAAAACGTTACAAAATCTTAAAAATATATTTACTTTAGCTCGGAGATATAGTATAATGTCTATGGTAATGGAGGGATGGAAGTGAAAAGAAAACAAATCATCGACACAATGGTAGTAGGCTTTGCACTATTTGCGATGTTCTTAGGTGCAGGGAACTTAATTTTTCCGCCAACATTAGGAGCCATAGCAGGAGACCAATGGTTCAAAGCAATGATTGGCTTTATGATGACAGGTATAGGACTACCAATACTTGGAGTTGTAGCATCGGCGAAGGCAGGAGGAAGACTTGAAGATGTTGCGGGCAAAGTAAATAATACTTTCTCAATTTTATTTGGCTCATTAATCATGATATGCATAGGACCTTTACTAGCGATACCTAGGACATGCGCCACTACATATGAGATAGCAGTTCAACCACTATTTGGTAATGTTAGCCCAATACTAGTATCTATAATCTTTTTTGGATTGACATTATTTTTTACATTAAATCAATCAAAAGTTGTTGACAAGATAGGTTCGATACTTACACCAATACTATTAGTTATTCTATTTACAATAATTATTTCTTCAATTGTTAAGCCAATAGGTGTACCAAAAAATACAGGAAGTACACAAAATTTTGTTAAAGGCTTTAAAGAAGGTTATCAAACTATGGATGCCATAGGCTCAATAATTATGGCGACTATTGTAATTAATAGTGTCAAAAAGAGAGGATATACTAGCCAAAAAGACATGTTTAGAATGACAGTTATATCTGGTATCATAGCAGCCTTTTGTTTAGCTTTTGTTTATGGCGGACTAGTTTACATCGGCGGAACTGGCAGTGGTTATTTAACTATTGATCCAGAAAACCCAAATAGAGTAGCTAACTTAATTTTCATGGTAAATAAGATTATGGGTCAATATGGAACAGCAGCTTTAGCTTTAACAGTAGCTTTAGCTTGCTTAACAACATCTATAGGCCTTACAGCAACAGCTGGAGAGTTCTTCTCAGATCTTACACATGGCAAATTAACATACAAGTCTATAGTTATATTCACTTGTTTATTTAGCGGAATAATCGCAACAAACGGTGTTGACTCAATCATAACATTCTCAGGACCAATACTTTCAGTTTTATATCCAGTTGCTATTGTAATCATTTTACTAAATATATTTGACCATAAAATAAAATACAAAGCTATATATAAAGGAGCTACACTTGGAGCATTTATGGCAAGCTTGTTAGATACTATTGCTAATATTGGCGATTTTAAAAATATAAGAAGCTTTTTAGATAGAATCCCACTAGGATCAGAAGGTTTTGCTTGGGTAATACCAGCCATAGTCTTTGGCTTTGCCTTTATAGTACTTGAAATGGCGATAGATAATAATAATCAAAAGGGTGTTATTTAGTGAAGAAATATAAAAAGTTTTTAGATCCTATTTATTCTTTGGAGAAATGGCTAAATAAAGTAGGTGAAGAAAATTATAAGCTGAACAATTTAAGAGGCTCATACTTTTATTTTGATAAAACTGAATCTAAATATGAGTACAAGGTATATTACTTCAAGGGACCGGAAAAGGACGTTAAGTCGTTTTTAACCTATGCTAGAAAAAAGGATATTGAGATTTTTCAATATCCTATAAGCGCTTCTCAAATTTCTTTGTTCTCGTTTATGGCGGCTACATTTGATAGTAACTCGCAAGACATTAGCTACAAGGCAAGTTTATTTGCAACACACATATATGTACTTATGAAGCCAAAAGTAGGAGAGAGCATAGAGGAGATATTAGGCGAAGATGACAATCTTTATTATTACAAAAGACAGATGGAGAACAAGCTTATATTAGCTCTAATACTTATGATACCACTACTATTAACGTACTTTAGAGTCTTTGGCGGAACATTTGAACAAAATAAGCTCTTCGTACAAGTGCTGATGGCTGTTGAAGTATTGATCTTGATATTTATCCTATTCTTAAACTTCAATAAGAATAGATTTTTAAGAAGTAAAAATAAGAAGTAAATTAATAAGATAATTAGGCTCATAAACATGGGCCTATTTGCTTATAAATATTGAAAATTTAATTGTTTTATGATATTATATAGATATATTTGAGTAATTTTATTTATTTTTTAGGAGGTTTTTAAAGTGTACGAAATTACAGAGAAAAAAGATATTGCTTTAAATACATTTCTTATGTACATAAAAGCTCCAGACATTGCTAGAAAAGCAGAACCTGGACAATTTTTAATTATTATAATCGATGAAAAGTCAGAAAGGCTACCTCTTACAATATGTGATAGCAATCCTGAAGAAGGAACAGTTATGATAGCTGTTCAAAAAATTGGCTCGACTACACAAAAGCTTGGTGAGCTTAATGTAGGCGACACTTTAAAGGATGTTTCTGGTCCACTTGGCAGGCCAAGTGATTTTATAAACATTCCATTAGAAGAATTAAAAAAAGAATCAATTATATTCCTAGCAGGTGGTTTAGGAACTGCAGCTGTTTATCCACAAGTTAAGTGGATGCACGATCATGGTGTTGATGTTGACGTTATAATAGCTGCAAGAAACAAGGAGTTAATTATACTTGAAGATGAGATGAAAAAAGTTGCTAAGAACGTTTATGTAGCAACAGATGACGGCTCATATGGTTTTAGCGGACTTATAACTGATTGTTTGGAAGATTTAATTTCAAATAAAGGCAAAAAATATACTTACGCGATAGTAGTTGGACCTATGATAATGATGAAGTTTGCTTGTTTAAAGACTAAGGAACACAATATAAAGACCATAGTTTCAATGAACACCATCATGGTAGATGGTAGCGGTATGTGCGGTGCATGTAGATTAACTGTTGACGGAAAAACTGTTTTTGCTTGTGTTGATGGACCTGAATTTGATGGTCACTTAATTGACTGGAACGAAGCCTTAAGAAGGTCAAGACAATATTCTAAGATAGAAAAAGAAGGTAAACACTTCTGTAACTTAATAGGAGGATTGAGATAATGGATAGATTTAAAAGAACTGAAATAAAATATCAAGATCCTAAGGAAAGAATCAATAATTTTGATGAAGTTTGTTATGGATACACGGAAGAAGAATGCATTTTAGAAGCAAAAAGATGTCTTCAATGTAAAAATCCTCAATGTGTAAAGATGTGTCCTGTAAATATCAACATACCATCATTTATTCAAAAACTTGCTGATAATAAGCCAAAGGAAGCTGCTGAAGATTTATTCAACTACACTACATTACCAGCAGTTTGCGGTAGAGTTTGTCCACAAGAAGATCAATGCGAAATGACTTGTGTATTAGGCAAGAAAGGCGAAGCTATTGCTATAGGTAAATTAGAGAGATATGCAGGCGACTACGCATTAAAGCACGGCATAAGACTTACTAAAAACGCTGAAAATAATGGTAAAAAGGTAGCTGTTGTAGGAAGTGGACCTTCTGGAATCACTTGCTCAGCGGATTTAGCAAAGCTTGGCTACGATGTTACTATGCTTGAATCGCTTCATGAAGCGGGTGGCGTTTTAACATACGGAATACCTGAGTTTAGACTACCAAAGGATGAAGTTGTAAAGAAAGAAATTGAAAACATAAAGTCCTTAGGCGTTAAGATTAAGCTAAATACAATAGTAGGAAGAACTGTTACAGTTGATGAGCTTATGGATGAATACGACGCTGTATTTATTGGCACAGGAGCTGGACTTCCTGTATTTATGAACATTCCTGGCGAAAATTACAACGGTGTCTTCTCAGCAAATGAATATTTAACAAGAACAAACTTAATGAAAGCATATCTAGAAGATACTGCTACACCTATAAGAGTAGGTGTAAATACTGTTGTTGTTGGTGCAGGAAACGTTGCAATGGACGCTGCTAGAACAGCAAGACGTTTTGGATCGAATGTAACAGTTGTTTACAGAAGAGAAGACAAGGACATGCCTGCTCGTAGAGAAGAGATTGAAAATGCAAAAGAAGAAGGCATCAATTTTATGTTCTTGTCAAATCCAGTAGAGATTTTAGCTGATGAAAACGGCGATGTTAATAAAGTAAAATGCGTAAAGATGGAGCTTGGAGAAGCTGATGCATCTGGTAGACAAAGACCAGTTATGATTGAAGGCTCAGAATTTGAGATAGAAGCTGACGTTGTAATCATGGCACTAGGCACAAGACCAAATCCACTTATAAAAGAAACAAGTACTGGAATCAAATTTAATGAAAAGGGCGGCATAATTGTTAATGAAGAAGAAAAAACTTCACGTGACTATATATATGCTGGTGGAGACGTAGTAACTGGAAGTGCAACAGTTATCGAAGCCATGGGAGCGGGTAAAAGAGCTGCTAAGGCTATTGACGAGGCGCTTTCAAAGTAATTATTTAAGGTAGTGGTGAGAAAATGTTTGTAGAAGTAAAACATATGTATAAAAGATATCAAATGGGTGACAGCACTATAGTAGCTAATAACGATATCAATTTTTCATTTAATAAAGGTGAATTGGTTGTCATAGTTGGTCCATCAGGAGCTGGTAAATCAACTCTATTAAATATAATTGGAGGTATGGATACAGCCGACGAAGGTGAGATAATTATCGACGGTAAAGACATACAAAAATACAATGAAAAAGAACTTACCACTTACAGAAGATACGATATAGGCTTTGTATTTCAATTCTATAACTTAGTTCAAAACTTAACTTGCCTTGAAAATGTTGAACTAGCTAGCCAAATAGTTAAGGACGCAATTGATCCAATGCAAGTTCTAATAGATGTAGGTCTTGAAGACAGAGCAAATAACTTCCCATCACAAATTTCTGGTGGCGAGCAACAAAGAGTTGCTATAGCGAGAGCCATAGCAAAAAATCCAAAACTATTGTTATGTGACGAACCAACAGGAGCATTGGATTATCATACAGGTAAGAAGATACTTAAGCTATTGCAAAGAAGGAGCTTGGAGGACGGTAATACGGTAGTTATTATTACTCATAATAAAGCCATCACCCCAATAGCTAACAGAGTTATAGAGATTAACGACTCAAAGGTTAGAAACGTCTTTGTTAATGATAATATTCAATCTATAGATGAGATAGAATGGTAGTGATTTTATGAAAAAAACTGCTTTATGGAAAGATATATTTAGAGAAATTAAAAATTCTCCAGGCAGATTCATTTCTATAGTTCTTTTAATCACGTTAGGAGTATTTGTCTACACTGGCCTAAAGTCAGTGGGTCCTCTTATGAGAAAAACGGCAGATACTTTTATAGATGAGTCAAATTTAGCGGATATTTATCTAAACTCACAATTTTCATTAGAAGAAAAAGATAAAGAAATAATTAATTCTGTAGTAGATATTAAAGATATAGAATATGTCTATAGCGAGGACGTTCTTGAAAAAGGAAGCGAAGCAATAATTAATCTTGAGTCACTTCCTGAGAAAATTTCTATGCCTAAACTTGTTGAGGGCAGATTGCCAGAGAAGAACGATGAGATACTTGTCGATGCCTATCCTATAAAACATTCGTTTAATATTGGAGATACTATAGAATTTGATAGTAAAAAATCCAAATTTGAGTTTGAGAACAAAAAGATACTTAAGAATTACAAATTCAAAGTAGTTGGTAAAGTTATTTCTCCTGAGAATATGTCTACGGTAATGAAAGGCACTAGCAAGAAGGGCTTAGGTGACTATGACTCTTTTGCCTACGTGCTAAAAGATGCTTTTAATGATACCGATGAGAGCAAAGCAAGAATTATTCTTAAAGGTACAGATGGATTAAAGACTACAGATAAAGAATATAAAAATATAGTCGGAGAAAACAGAAGAGAGTTAATATCCGCTTTTAATGAGAGATCTATAGAGAGATTTGAAAGCATAAAAGCTGATATTAGAGAAGAAATTGACGATGCTGACGATAAGATAGCTGATGCTGAGAAAAAGCTTAGTGATGCTAAAGAAGAGCTTGATGATGCAAAGCAAAAATTGGATGACGCTAATAAATCTTATAAAGACGGACTAAAGAAATACAATGACTCAATTAGTGAAGCTGAGAAAAAGCTTAGTGATAGTAAAAAAGAATTAGATGATAGCAAAATTACACTAGATGAAAATAAAAGCAATCTAGATGACGCTAAGGTTCAAATAGATGAATTAAAAACAAAATTAGATGAACTAAAAGATACTTATGAAAGCTCTATGACTGAGTATACTGCTAAAAAGGAAGAATTTGACAAAGCTGTAGAAGCTATGGCGGGGATACCTGAAGCAAGTATACCAGCAGATAAAGCTGAAGAGTTCAAAAAAGGCAAAGAAGAGCTAGATAAGGCAAAAGCACAATTAGATGAATTAAAAGAAAATATTGATAAGCTTGAAATAACTTATATAGAAAACAAAGCTAAATACGATGAAGGCTCGATTAAGCTTAACGAAGGCTTTGATAAGTATAACGACGGCTTAGAAATGTATAACACCGGTCTTAAAGAGTTTGAGGACAAGAAGGCTTCTGGACTTAGAGAACTTAATGATGCTAAGAAGAAAATTTCTGATGGACAAAAAGAATATGATGACGGAATCGAAAAATATGATTCAGAAAAGATAAAGGCAGATAAAAAGATAAAAGATGCCAAGAGCGATTTAGATGAAGCCAAAAGAGTTCTTAAGAATATGAAGAGACCAACATTTAATATCTTAGATAGAGAAAATATCGAAGGTCTACAATTGTTCTACGACTCAGGATATAGAATGGATATACTAGCCTTAGTCTTTCCAGCATTTTTCTTCTTAATCGCTTCAATTGTTGCACTAACTGCACTTATGCGTATGGCAGAAGAAAGAAGAACTCAAATTGGTACCTTCAAAGCGCTTGGTTACAATAACTTTGATATATATAAGAAGTATTTATTCTATGGCTTTGTAGCGACAACATTAGGCGTAGTTATAGGTATAGCACTAGGTCAAAGTATATTAACAAATATGGTATTTAAGACATATTCAGCATCATTTACACTTAAAAAGCCAATAGCATATTTTAATGTGACTTTCCCATTAATCAGTGCATTTATCTCGTACTTTTCAATTGTGGTTCCAGTAAGTATAGTTTTATCAAAGCATTTAAAACATAACTCTAGCGAACTTATGAGACCAAGGGCACCGAAGGCAGGATCAAAGATATTCTTAGAGAAAATACCATTTATATGGAAGAAATTAAGCTTCCTATACAAAGTAACATTTAGAAATACATTTAGATATAAGTCAAGAATGTTTATGACCTTGCTAGGAGTTGCGGGCTGCATGAGCCTTTTATTCTTCGGTTTTGCATTAAAAGGATCAGTTGCACAAGTAATTGATAGACAATATGGAAAAATATTTGATTATGACGTAATTGTTAATTATGATAAAGACTTTTCGAAGAATAAATTGAAAGAATATGACGATTTTGTAAATAATAATGAAGAAATTAAAGACAAAATGTCTATAAGAACAGAGAATTTAATAGCAGATACCGTTGATATACCAGATCAAAACGTTATACTTATGGCTGTTGATGATAACGAAAAGTTTTCTAACTATGTTCACTTAAATAACAATGGTGAAATGACAATCCCAGACGATGGAGTTATTGTTAATAAAAAACTATTAGACTCTTTAGGTAAAAACGTGGGCGATGAGATAGAACTAAGAGACTCATATAATAATTACTACAAGATGAAAGTAAAGGCTATAAATGAAAACTACTTAGGACATTACGCCTATATTTCAAAGACTTATTATGAAGAAGTATTCAAGAAAGATTATGATTATAATTCTGATATAATTAAATTAAACAGTAATGACGTTAAAGTCAAAGACAATTTTACTAAAGAAATTTCAAAAATTGACAGTGTAATGTATGTGTTTAATGTATTCAAAACTATAAACATAGCTAAAGACTGGTTATCAAACTTGACCTATGTAATCATACTAATCCTCTTTGTATCAGCGACTTTAGCCTTTGTAGTATTATATAATTTAAACAGTGTTAATATATCTGAAAGAATTAGAGAGATAGCTACACTAAAAGTTCTTGGTTTTTATCCGCGCGAACTAACAAGCTATGTATATAGAGAAACGATACTTTTATCAACACTGGGAATACTTTTGGGCTTCTTAGGCGGTATTGGATTAAATAATTTAATTCTTGAATATATTACGCCTATGAACATTCAACTAGTATCGCACATTATGTGGTATAACTATGTGATTTCCGCAGCTTTAACATATGTATTTATCTTCATGGTTATGATTATAGTTCATAAAAAGTTAAAGACTACAGATATGGTTGGCGCTTTAAAAGCATATGAATAAGGAGATAATATGATAGAAAAACTAAAACCTTTAGCCTTAGTTGGTCAAATCGGCATAGACATAGTATCAAGCATTGTTATTTCATACCTTGTTGGCTATGGACTTGACAAATTATTTAAGACAGATGGTACTTTTTCTATAATTTTCATAGTCATAGGAGTGTTAGCAGGTTTTTATAATTTCTATAGAAGTATCAAATACTATGTAAAACAAAAAAAATAATAAAGATCAAAAAGAAGATAAAGATGAAAAAAGATAAAGATTTTACATTTAAATATATAAGAGTCGCTATAATTTTAGCTATAGTTTCAAGCCTTATTATTGTAATTTTTTTCGGTTTCAGGAAGGATTTACTCTTAGGTTTGTACTTAGGAACACTCATAAGTGTGCTATTCTTCAGGCTTATGTACAGAAATGCAATCAAGGCAGTGGAGAAAGATGCTAAAGCTAGTAAGAGGTTCACTATAAATAATTATTATCTAAGACTCTTATTATATGGTATAATACTCTATGCGGCATATAAGAATCCTAATTTCGATTTTTATACGACAGCAATAGGCTTTACTATGATCAAATTTTCAATTCTTATAGTTGAAGTTTTTGGCATAGGTAAATAATTTCACAAATCAGTAGATTTGAATATATGAAAAGGGGGTAATAAGATGGAATTGTCGATAAGCTTTCAGATAGGTAAGAATGTATATTCACTAACACCAAGCGTTATCAACTCTGTGATAGTTGTCTTAGCATTAATAATTTTTATCTTTATTTGCTATGGCAAAATTAAAAAGACAGATTACAAAGCTAGACCAAGTGGCCTTGTTAGTGTTCTGGAAACCTTAGTTACATCAATTGATTCACTAATCGAACAAACTATGGGCAAGAACAGAGAAGGCTTTGCACCTTACATTCTTAGCTTGATGATGTTTTTATTGACAGCGAATCTGATGGGACTATTTGGCTTTAAACCGCCAACATCAGATCTTAATGTTACACTCACATTAGCGCTAATTACTTTTGTTTTGATTCATTATAACAAGATAAAAGTTAATGGCTTAAAAGATTCCATAAAAGGTTATTTTGAACCAATCTTTATACTATTCCCAATAAACATTATAGGTGATATTGCGCTTCCAGTATCATTATCATTCCGTTTATTTGGTAATATAGTCAGTGGTTCATTAATCATGGCACTTGTATATGCTGCGCTAGGTTACGTAAGTAATTTACTTACACCAATAGTAGCACCATGGTTTCACATCTACTTCGATGTATTCTCAGGTGTACTGCAAACTTTCATATTCGCAATGATAACAATGATTTACATTGCAATGGGTATGGGACAAGAAGAAAATTAAATTTGAAAGGAGAAATTTTAAATGCAAGGAATTTCAGGTCACGATTTTATTTTAGGTATGTCAGCTTTAGGAGCTGGTATAGCAATGATAGCAGGTTTAGGTCCTGGTATTGGTCAAGGTATTGCAGCTAGTAAAGGAGCTGAAGCAGTAGGTAGACAACCAGAAGCTAAAGGTGATATCATTCAAACAATGATTTTAGGACAAGCTGTTGCCGAAACAACAGGTATTTATTCACTAGTTATTGCCCTAATTCTTATCTTAGTTAAACCTTTAGTATAGTTTAGTATGGAAGGCTTAAATGTAAGCGTTGACTTTAATTTAGTCAATATGCTTGTTCAGCTTACAGCCACTCTCGTATTGTATTTTATTTTGCGTAAATTTTTATACTATCCTATAAAAGATTTACTAAAGAAAAGACAAGACTATGTAATGAAGAACATTGAAGATAGCGAGAAAAATAATTTAAAATCTCAAGTAGCATTAAGAGACTATGAGCTTAAACTAAAAGAAGCTAAAAAGGAAGCAAACGATATAGTTGATCAAGCTAAGAAGAGAGCTGATGATATCGTTAATAAGTCTGTTAATGATGCTAAAGAAGAGTCTAGAAAAATTATGGAAAAAGCTGATAAAGAACTTGCTAATAAAAAGTCAATGGCAATGGACGAAATGAAAGGCGATATGGTTAATATTGCCATCTTAGCTGCTGAAAAACTAATTGGTGAAAATATTAGCACGAAGAAAGACAAAGAGATCATAGAAAAGTCTATAGAAGAAGTAGGTAGTGGACAATGGAAGAATTAGCTACTACTTTATATGCAAAATCTATGTTCGAAGCATCTAAAGAAGATGATTGTCTTAAATTAGTTTATGAAGAGCTAAACTTAGTAAAGGAAAGTATTGATTCAAACCCTAGACTGATGGAAGTATTTAAGCATCCATTGTTTTCAAATAATGATAAAAAAGATATTGTAAAAGATATTTATGAAAAGAATCTATCTACTTTAACTATGAATTTTTTATATGTTTTAATTGATGCTAAAAGATTTGACATGATATCATCTATAATCGATGAATTTAACAATTTATACGACATAGACAACAATATTTTGAATGGAACTATAATTACTAAAAACAGTTTAAGTGATGAAGAAATAAAAAAATATGAAGAAAAATTGACTGCATCTTTAAAGTCTCATGTAAAACTAAAGAATGTTTTAGATGATACTATAATAGGTGGCTCAATTGTTAAGATCGGTGACAAGCTTATCGACTCAACACTAAAAGGTCAATTGAACGAATTAAGAAAAGAATTAATAAATAATAGTGAGGTGAGTATCTAAATGGGGTTAAAACCAGAAGAAATTAGCTCAGTTATAAAAGAATTAATAAAAAATTATGACAAAAAATTAGATACGGTTGAAGTTGGATCTATTATTGAAGTTGGAGACGGTATAGCTAGAGTTTACGGACTTGATAATGCTATGGCTGGTGAATTACTTGAACTACCTGGTGGCGTTTACGCTATGGCACTAAACCTTGAACAAGATAATATTGGTTGTGTACTTTTAGGTAGTGACAAGAACTTAAAAGAAGGAGACCCAGTTAAAAGAACTGGTAGAATCGTTGAAGTTCCAGTAGGCGAAGCGCTTATTGGCAGAGTAGTTAATTCACTAGGACAAGCTATCGATGGAAAAGGCAAAATTGAAAGCAAAAAGTATAGACCTATCGAAGCTAATGCGCCAGGTATCATTGACAGAAAGTCTGTATCTGAACCGTTACAAACTGGTATCAAAACTATTGACTCCATCATCCCTATAGGTAGAGGACAAAGAGAGTTAATTATAGGCGATAGACAAACAGGTAAGACTGCCATCGCCATAGATACAATAATAAATCAAAAGGATCAAGATGTAATATGTATATATGTTGCTATTGGCCAAAAGAACTCAACTGTAGCTCAATTAGTTAATGTACTAGAAGAACATGGTGCGATGGACTACACTATAGTAGTAAGTTCATCAGCAAGTGAATTAGCACCACTACAATACATTGCTCCATATGCAGGAACTGCTATGGCTGAAGAGTTCATGTATGCAGGTAAAGACGTACTTATCATCTACGATGACTTATCAAAGCACGCGGTTGCTTATCGTTCAATGTCTCTACTACTTAGAAGACCACCAGGACGTGAAGCGTACCCAGGTGACGTTTTCTATCTACACTCAAGACTACTTGAAAGATCAGCAAAGCTATCTGATAAATTAGGCGGAGGATCAATAACAGCTCTTCCTATCATAGAAACACAAGCTGGAGACATTTCAGCTTATATACCAACTAACGTTATATCAATCACTGACGGACAAATCTTCCTTGAAGGACAATTGTTCTTCTCAGGACAAAGACCAGCAGTAAACGCAGGTCTTTCGGTATCTCGTGTTGGTGGAGCTGCACAAATCAAGGCTATGAAGAAAGTTTCAAGTGGTATTAAACTAGAACTTGCTCAATACAGAGAATTATTGGCATTTGCTCAATTCGGTTCTGAGCTTGACAAGGACACTGCTGACAAGCTAAATCATGGTCAAAGAATCATGGAAATACTTAAACAAGCACAATATAAACCTTTAAAAGTCGAAGAAGAGGTTATGATTTTATTTGCTGTTACTAACAGATATCTTGATGATATTCCTGTAGACAGAGTTAAGGCTTTTGAAAATGATTTTCTAGAGTACATGGAAAATACTTCTAGCGAAACTGCTAAGAAGATTTTAGAGAAAAAAGAATTAACTGATGAAATAAAAGAAGAGCTAAAACTAAAGATAGAAGAATTTAAAAAGACTTTTAACTAGAGGTTTATTATGGCTGAACAAAGTAAAGAAATTAAAAGAAGAATAAAAAGTGTATCTAATATAAAGCAAATTACTAGAGCTATGGAATTAGTATCTACTTCTAAACTTCGTAAATCAAGAAAACAACTTGAACTTACAAGGCCATATTATAACACTGTTGAATCAAGTATAAGAGAAATACTAGCAAACACTAAGGGTGTTAAGTATGATTTACTTGAAAGAAGAGAAGTTAAAAATAGACTCATAATTGTTTTAACATCTGATAGAGGTTTAGCTGGTGGTTATAATATTAACGTTATAAGAAAAGCTGAATCATATATCGATGACAAAGTAGGAACAAAGTTTATACTTGTCGGTGTTGAAGCAAGAGAGTACTTTAAAAGAAGATACGATGGCATAGTAGAAGAATTTTCATATATTTCAGAAGAACCTTCATATAATAATGCTGCTAAGATAGGTAGCATCTGTTATGATTTATACAGAAAAAAAGAAATTGATGAAGTTCTATTAGTTTATACTCATTTCTCGACTGTACTAAGTTTAGTGCCTAGTATGGTTAAGCTATTACCAGCCGAATCTATAGAAAAGGAAGGCAATATGGAGAACAGACTTATTGAGTATGAACCATCTGCTGAAGAAGTATTAAACAGATTAGTTAAGGATTATATATCAATAACTATATTTGGAGCAATGATTGAGTCAGCAGCTTCAGAGCAAGCATCAAGAAGAAATTCTATGAAGAATGCTACTGATAATGCTAACGATATGCTTGAGAGTTTGTCTCTTAGATTCAACAGAGCAAGACAAGCTCAAATTACACAAGAAATTACTGAGATAGTCTCAGGTGCAAATGCATTAAATTAGAAGGGGTGAAATTATGGAAAATCAAAATATTGGTAAAGTTGTACAAATAATTGGACCGGTTCTTGATATAAGATTTAAACAAAATTCTCTACCAAACCTTCTGAACGCGATTAAAATTGATTTAAATGGCAAGCCGCTTATAGCTGAAGTAAGTCAACATATAGGTGACGATATAGTTAGATGTATATCAATGTCATCTACTGACGGACTAGTTAGAGGCGCTGAAGCTATAGATACAGGAAGCCCAATAAAGGTGCCTGTTGGCGATAAAACTTTAGGAAGACTTTTCAACGTTTTAGGTGAAAACATTGATGAAGATACTAAGGCTAAGTATGATAGATACGATCCAATACACAGACAAGCACCTACTTATGATGAACAAGTTACATCAAGAGAAATCTTTGAAACTGGTATCAAAGTTATCGACCTTATAGCTCCATATGCTAGAGGAGGTAAGATAGGTCTATTCGGTGGTGCCGGTGTTGGTAAAACTGTATTAATACAAGAGTTAATCAACAATATCGCTAAGGAACATGGTGGACTTTCAGTTTTTGCAGGCGTTGGAGAAAGAACAAGAGAAGGTAATGACCTTTACTACGAAATGAAAGAGTCTGGTGTTATTAACAAGACTGCCTTAGTTTTCGGTCAAATGAATGAACCACCAGGAGCAAGAATGAGAGTTGCTCTAACTGGATTAACTATGGCTGAGTACTTTAGAGATGAAAAACACCAAGACGTACTTTTATTCATTGACAATATATTCAGATTTACTCAAGCAGGTTCAGAAGTATCTGCACTTCTTGGTAGAATGCCATCAGCAGTAGGTTATCAACCAACACTTGCTACTGAAATGGGTCAACTACAAGAAAGAATCACATCTACAAAGAACGGCTCAATCACATCAGTACAAGCTGTTTACGTACCTGCCGACGACTTAACAGACCCTGCGCCAGCAACAACATTTACCCATCTTGACGCAACAACAGTTCTTTCACGTTCAATTTCAGAACTAGGTATATATCCAGCGGTAGACCCACTTGATTCAACATCAAGAATACTTGATCCACAAGTAGTTGGAGAAAAACACTATGAAGTTGCTAGACGTGTACAAGAGATACTACAAAGATACAAAGAACTTCAAGATATCATCGCTATACTTGGTATGGATGAATTATCTGAAGATGACAAGATAACTGTTGCTAGAGCAAGAAGAATACAAAGGTTCTTATCACAACCGTTCTCAGTTGCTGAACAATTTACAGGTATAGAAGGTCAATACGTTCCTATAGCTGAAACTATCAGAGGCTTTGAAGAAATACTTGACGGTAAACATGATGATTTACCTGAATCAGCATTCTTATTCGTTGGAACTATAGATGATGCTGTTAAAAAAGCTGAGAGTATGAGGCAAGATAATGAATAGATTATATCTTAAGGTTGTTACACCCGACAAATTGTTTTTCGAAGGCGAGATTGACATGCTTGTCGCTAGAACAATTGAAGGAGACGTAGGAATACTTCTTAATCACTCTCCACTGGTAACAATACTGGATATTGGTAGACTTGTTATTAAAGATGGAGATGAAAGAAAGATCGCTGCCTGCGCTGGCGGTTATATTGACGTAAGAAACAATAATATAACTGTAGTCTCAGACGCTTGCGAATGGGAAGACGAGATAGACATAAACAGAGCTGAGAGAGCTAAGGAAAGAGCAAGCAAGAGACTTGAAGACAAAGATACAGATACATTTAAGGCAGAGCTTGCGCTTAAGAAGGCAATCAACAGAATCAATGTTGGAAATAAAAATTATTAAAAGAAGGTAGCAATTTGCTACCCTCTTTTTGAAAGAGGAGGAATATTATGAAGTGGGATTTATCAGCATACTATAAATCATTTACTGACCCTAAATACAAAGAAGATTATGACAATATATTAAAAGAAGTAAAAGAATTAAAAGCATTTATCACAGATAACTTTGACGACAAGAAAAAAGTTTTACTTCAATATGTAGACAAAGCCAATCTTATAGAAAACTATGCTGCAAGACTATATGGTTACGTTTCACTAAACTTAAGTGAAAACGTTAACAATAAAGAAGCACTTACAGAAAAATCAAAGCTTATAGCTATAGGTAGAGAGTTTACTGAGCTAAATGTTGTCTACACAAAATTTTTAAAGAGCATCGACGACATCAATAAAATAATTGATGAAGATGACGCTCTTAAAGAATATAGATTTATTTTAAATGAAGGCTGTGAACAAGCTAAACACTCATTAAGTGATGATGTAGAGATAGCCGTTGCTCGTATAAAAGAAACAGGTTCATACGAGTGGAACAGATTACACTCTAATTTAACAAGTAAAGTAACTAGCAAAGTGGAATTCACAAATGGAGAAGTAAAAGAAATAAATCTACCAGCTATAAGAAACTTACAATATGAAGACGATAAAGAGCTTAGAAAAAAGAGTTTTGTAGCTGAAGAAGAATGCTACGACAAGATTAGAGATTCTGTAGCAATGTCACTTAGCTCAATCAAAGGCGAAGTTATTAATGAGTGCGAGTTAAGAGGATACGAAAGTCCATTAGAAAAAACACTTATCGATTCAAGATTTGATAAAGAGATACTTGACGCTATGTGGTCATCAGTTAGAAAGTATTTACCGGATTTTGTTAAGTACTTCAATAGAAAAGCAAAATTACTTGGCTACGATAAGCTTCCTTACTACGAAGCATTCGCGCCAGTAGGCAAGGGAAGTATCACTTATACATTTGATGAAGCAAAAGACTTTGTTATTAAGCAATACTATTCTTTCTCAGATAAATTAGGTGATTTTGCTAAACATGCCTTTGAAAACAATTGGCTAGATACAGAGCCTAGAGAAGGAAAAGTTGGCGGCGCATTTTGTTCAAGCTGCTCAGCTATAAAAGAATCAAGAGTTTTAGCAAACTTTGGTGGCACTTTTGATTCAATGATAACCTTTGCTCATGAACTAGGTCACGCTTATCATGGAAGAGTAATATTCCAAGAAAAGCCTATCAATCAAGACTACACTATGCCTATAGCTGAGACTGCATCGATATTTGCTGAGACAATAACATATAACGCAGCACTTAAAGATGCAAAGAATGACGATGAAAAGATATTTATACTTGAAAATATTATTTCAGGAGCAGCACAAACAGTTGTTGACATATATTCAAGATTCTTATTTGAAGATGAAGTATTTAGAAGAAGAAAAGATGGCGCACTTGATGCAGATGACTTTGATGAAATCATGATGAACGCCCAAAAAGAAGCTTTCAAAGATGGCTTAGACCCAGAAAAGCTTAATAAGGGAATGTGGATATGCAAGTCTCACTACTACAGCAGCGGCCTTGGATACTATAACTTCCCATATTGCTTTGGATTATTGTTCGCAAGAGGCCTATACAGCATATATAAGAATGAAGGAGATGCCTTCATAGAAAAATACGATACACTTCTAAGAAACACAGGCAAGATGAGTATTAAAGATTGCTGTAAATCAGTTGGTATCGACGTTACTAAAGAAGAATTCTTTGACGCATCACTAAAAACTATAAAAGCAGAAATAGATGAGTTCTTAAAATTAACTGAGTAATTGAAAATAAAAATTTTAAAGCAACCTCTTTACTTTGATTTAGTAGAGAGGTTTTTTTATAAATATATTGACAATTGATATACTATGTAGTACAATGTATATAGATAAACAATGTATATATACAAGTGGGGGATAAAATGAATTCAGATTGGATATCTCAAATAAAAAGAGGAACTTTGGAGTACGCAGTATTACTCTTAATTTATAAAAATGATAGGTATGGATACGAATTAATACAAATACTGAATAAATACACAATTCTCAATACTAACGAGAGTACAATTTATCCACTTCTTAGAAGACTTATGAAAAATGGATATCTTGAATCTTATTGGCAAAATATAGAAGAAGGCACACCACCAAGAAAATACTATAGAATAACAAAATCTGGAACTTTATATTTGGACAAACTTAAGTGTGACTGGTGTAAACTTATTGAGAATATTAACGATATAGAAAAGGAGTGATACTAATATGCAAGATGTAAAAATAAGTATTGATTTAGAAAAATATTTAAATCATGTCGATAGATACTTAAAGTATTTACCTATAAGTGAGAAAACTGATATTTTATCTGAGTTAAAAAGTTCATTTTATGAAAGGTTAATCTCTGGTCAATCTAGTGAAGAGATTATTGCTAAAATGCCTACAGCAAAAGATTTAGCTGGTAATTATATTGATGATGTTTTCGTTAAAACTAATAAATTATCTTTTAAAACATTATGTAAATATATATTATTTTTTTCATACTCTTCATTAATTTGGCTAGCTATTATACCAACGCTTTTCACACTAGCTATTGGTTTGTTCTTATCGGGAATTCTTTGTTTTGTAGCTGGTATAATGGGATTATTAAAAGGATTTATAAATATATCTTTTTTAGATAAGATTAAATTCATTTTTGTTTATTATGAATTGAAAGGAATATCTGCTTTATTTGTTGGTATTTTATTTGCAATTGTTTTTACTATATTAGGAATATTAACTTGGAGAGGAACATTAGCCATAATAAGATATTTACAAAATAAAAAGCTTAGCATTTATAATAAAAGTATATAAATTATAATTTAATATTAATAAGAAAAGTGTATCAATTTTATACACTTTTGTTTTTTTACAAAAAGTTTACATCTTTTACATTTATTTTTAACATATGAGGAATATAATCAATACAAAGAAAGGGGAGAATTCCATGAAAAAAAATTTTAAATTCTTTGTATTAGTTTTAGTACTAGCTATATTCGTATCTAGTTTTTCATTTTTAAGCGAAACAAGCTATGCTGAAAGCAAAAATGCCAAAAAGGCTAAGTATGTCTTCTTGTTTATAGGTGATGGTATGGGTGCAGCTCAAGTCAATGCTGCTCAAATCTACACTGGAAACAAGGATAAAGTAGAGATAAAACCATTAGAGTTTTATAAGTTCCCAACAGTTGGTCTTGTTAACACTGAAGACTCTACAAGCTTCTGCCCAGACTCAGCTTCAACTGCAACAGCTATCAGCTCAGGAACTAAGACTCATTCAGGCGTTATAGGTAAGACAAGTGATCTTCAAAAAAACGTTACAACTGTTGCAGAAAAAATGAAGGAACAAGGTAAAAAAATTGGTATAATATCAACTGTTACATTAAATCACGCAACACCAGCAGCTTTCTATGCTAATGTTACATCTAGAAAACAATACTACGAAATAGGTAAACAAATGGCAGCAAGTGGTTTTGATTATTTCGCAGGTGGTTCACTAGAACACAGAACTGGTGACGATAAGAACAAAAAAGAAAAAGATCTTTATGATATTTTAAGAGCCAATGGTTACACAGTAACTGAAACTAAAAAGGACTTTGAAAAGATTAACAAAAATACTGGTAAAGTATTTGCTGTTACTGAAAGAATACAAGATTCAGGATCTATGCCATATACACTTGATCAAAAGAAGGGTGATATGACTTTAAGAGATACAGTTAGAAAAGCTATCGAAGTACTAGACAATGACAAGGGCTTCTTCATTATGGCTGAAGCTGGTAAAGTTGACTGGGCTTGCCATGCTAATGATGCTTTCTCATCTATACATGAAGTGCTTGCACTAGACGATGCAGTTCAAGAAGCTATAGAATTTTACAAAAAACATCCAGATGAAACACTAATCCTAGTTACTGCCGATCATGAAACAGGCGGACTAAGCCTTGGCTATCAAGGAACAGGATACGACACACACTTTGAAATATTTGACAAGCAAAAATTAAGCTATGTTGAATTTGATAAGAAATTTGAAGAATTAAAGAAAAACAACAAGAACCTTAAATTTGAAGATGCACTAAAATTAGTTAAAGAATCATTTGGACTAATAGTTAAGGACAAAAACACTAAGAAGGAAGATGAATTATTCGTATTAAATGATTATGAGCTTGGCAAATTGAAAGCAGCTTTTGCTGAATCAATGAAAGAAAAAGACAAGAGAACTAAATCTATAGAAACAAACCTTTTATATGGCGGATATGATCCATTTAGCGCTACACTAACTCATATAATTGACAATAAAGCTGGTATAGGCTGGTCAACATTTGCACATACAGCTGTTCCAGTTCCTATATATGCATTAGGCGCAACCGCAGAACTATATGAAGGAACTTATCACGATAGTGAAATCTATAGTAAACTTATGGAATCTTTAGGAGCAAAATAATAAACTTTAATAAAATAAAATTAGCTTACAGATGAAAACAGGGAGCCGAAGCCCCCTGTTTTTTATATTGATATTAACTAATATATAACTTTATGAAATACTTTTTTACCTTTTTTAATCAATAGCTCTCCATCTTTAAAATCATCAAGCGTAATTACTTTAGATGCATCGCTTTCTTTTTCGCCATTAAGAAGTATGCCACCTTGTGAAATAAGTTGTCTTGCTTCTGAGTTTGATTTAGTTAAATTAAGTTCTTTTAGTAAGTTTAGTAGACCAATACCGTCCTCAAATAGCTTTTTATCCATAGTAGTACTTGGAATATTTTCCGAATCAGCATTGCCACTGAATAGGGCACGGCTTGCTTCTAGTGCTTTGTCTGCATCTTCTTTGCTATGAACATCCTTAGTGATTTCATAAGCAAGTATTTCTTTTGCTTTGTTAATTTCGTTGTCTTTAAGCTTTGCTAATTCATTTATTTCTTCCATAGGAAGCATTGTTAAAAGCTTTAAGAACTTAATAACGTCTCTGTCATCAACATTTCTGAAGTATTGGAAAAGTTCATAAGGAGTAGTTTTTTCTCTGTCAAGCCAAACAGCGCCTGAAACAGTTTTACCCATCTTAACGCCATCAGCATTTGTTAATAACTTAAGAGTCATAACGTAGGCTTGTTTACCTTCAAGTTTGTTTATTAGCTCAGTTCCTTCAAGCATGTTAGCCCATTGGTCTGATCCACCAACTTGAAGAACGCAGCCATATTTTCTATATAGCTCTAAGAAGTCATAAGCTTGCATTAACATATAACCCATTTCAAAGAAAGTTAAGCCAGAAGAAATTCTGTTCTTATAGCAATCATAAGCAAGCATCTTAGAAACGTTGAAGTTAACGCCTATAGTTCTCATAAAATCAAGGTACTTTACATCGCGAAGCCACTCTTTATTGTCAACGTGCAATGCTTTGCCATTAGAAAAATCAATAAATCTTGATAATTGCTCAACAAAGATTCTAGCATTTTCGTTAATAGTTTCTTCAGTAAGAAGCTTCCTCATATCTTGCTTACCAGATGGGTCACCAATCATAGTTGTCGCTCCACCAGTTAAGCAGATAGCTCTATGCCCAGCTGTTTGCAAGTGTTTCATAACCATAAGCGTAATGTAGTGACCTATAGTTAATGAGTTTGCTGTTGCATCATAACCAGTATAGAATGTAATTTTTTCATTATTTAATAAATTTCTTAATTCATCTTCATAATTGCAGTTATCTATGTAACCTCTTTCTTTTAACACGTCAAAAACGTTCATAAAATCACTCCTTTAAACTGCCTTGATTATAACATATTTCTAAATAATTTGTCAATCTATAAGCATGAAAAAGGATGGGCACTTGTCCCATCCTTATAAGCTTAAATTATATTTCTTCTGAGTTTTCCCATAAACCATGGATATTGCAGTAGCTTAATGCAAGTAGAGTACCCTTAGCATTAGCTTTTAGCTTAACGCTCATTGATGGTTCAGTGAATAAATCTGATTCGCCATGAGCTGATGTTACATAGCTAGCTACTTCAACTGGAATTTCTTTTCCTTCAGGTACGAAGAATAACTTCATCCATGCTATGTGGTGCTCAAGAGTGTTTGGATGAGCAATTTCATCTCCAACACTTACGCAAACCTTTAAATCGTCTGCTTCTTTTGATACGTGTATAACTGGAACGTGCTTTTCGCTCTTCCAATCTGCGCTTTTAACTAATTCTGATAATTTCATTTTTATCAACCCCCTTGTAGTTAATCTATACCCAAAGATGATTTTTAATACACATTTATACGAAAATATTTATTAATATATTCATTGTTTAATAAGCTAATATATGTTATAATTGTTATGGAAGTGATAGTATGTATGAATTAATTGCAACAAGTTCTTTTGGCTTAGAAGCAATAGTTAAAAGAGAATTAAATGATTTAGGTTTAGAAGTTACAAAAACTGATAACGGTCACATTTATTTCAATGGCGATGCCATAGACATTGCGAGGGCAAATATTAATCTTAGATGTGCTGACAGGGTACTAATTAACTTAAAGAGCTTCAAGGCAGAGAGCTTTGAAGAGCTTTTTGATGGCATATATGAGCTTCCATGGAATGATATTTTAGATGAAGACTCTAATTTTATAGTTGAGGGTCGTTCACACAAGTCAAAGCTATTCTCAATATCTGACTGCCAAAGGATTACTGAGAAGGCTATAATAAAGAAACTACAAATGAAGCACGATATAAGTAGATTCGCAAAGTCATCTCATAGACATAGACTTGAAATATCTCTATTAAATGACATTGCAAGCATCACGCTTGACACTTCAGGAGACAGTCTTCACAAGAGAGGCTATAGGGACAAACAAGGCGCTGCGCCTTTAAAGGAGACTATGGCAGCGGCACTTGTAAAGCTTTCCTTTTATAATAAAGATAGACCTTTCTTTGATCCTTTCTGTGGTTCAGGTACTATACCTATAGAAGCTTTATTAATAGCTAGAAACATTGCTCCTGGCCTAGATAGAGATTTTGACAGCATGAACTTTAAGTTTATAGATGCTGACTTATTTAAAAAGGCAAGGATGGAAGCGATGGAGAAGATTGATTATAAGTCAAAGGTCTACATCGACGCGAGTGATATATCTCACAAATCCATTGCCATAGCGAAACATAATCTTGAAAATCTTGGCCTAAGTGATGATATAAGGTTTTTTGTAAAAGATTTTAGAGATGTAGATATCAAGAATAACTACGGAGTAATGATTACAAATCCGCCATATGGTAAGCGTCTCGAGGAAGATAATTTAAGGAGTTTATACAGTGATTTTGGTAAAAAGATAAAAAATTTAGATACATGGTCGATATATGTTTTGACTTCATATGAAGATATAGAAAGAGACTTTTCTAGAAAGGCTGACAAGAACAGAAAGCTTTACAACGGAAGTTTAAAGACGTATTACTATCAATTTTATGGCAAGAAGCCTGAGAAATAGTGGAGGATATTTAAGTATGGAAAGAAAAGATGAAATATTAGATAAAATACTCTCCGTTGAAGTTTTGGACGCCATGGCAGATTGGGTTAAGGTAGTTAATATAAAAGGCAAGATACTTTATGCTAACCAAGCTCTTAAAGATGCGATAGGCTACGACCCGACTGGTACTAATACTGATGATTTAGATGATTTTTTAAAGCTTGATACGAGCGAAACAACTAGCGCTATTGAAAAGAATGAGATTATACAAAAGGAATTAAACATTGGTGACAACTACTACCAAGTGAAGTGCTCACCAATATATGATGAGAAGATGAATCCTATCGCCATAGTTGAAGTGTTTAGAGATGTTACAAGAGAGAGGGTTCTAGAGCTTCAACTTATTCAAAGCAATGAGAACGTTTTTCATGATATGGAAATTACAAAAAGGATACAAAAAAGTATACTTCCATTAAAAACTAAGTATAAAAACATTGCTATAGACTACCTATATGAAGCGACTGAAACGCTATCTGGAGATATGTTTGATATATTTGAGATAGAGAAGGATACTTATGTAATCTACATCGCTGACGTTGCAGGCCATGGTATAGCAGCCTCTATGCTAACTATGTTTATAAGACAAACTGTTAGAAATTTAAATAAGAACAATTACAAACCTGAAATTGCTCTTAAGCATATAAGTGATAAGTTTTTAGAGCTTAATTTGCAAAGCGACAGATATATAACTATATTCTACGGGGTTTATTACGCGGACAAAGAAGAATTTGTTTATGCAAATGCTGGTCACAACTCGATGCCAATAATATTTAATGATAATAAGATATCTGTTTTAGAGGCAAAGGGTAGACCTATAATGAGTATAGACTTAGGTAATGAATATGAAGTAAAGAAAACTGCACTCAGGGCAGGCGATAAATTGTTTTTATATACAGATGGCATAGTTGAGAGCAAAAACGCACATGGCGAAGAATTTGGTATGGATAGGCTTATAACAACGATACTAAGTAAGCCAAATAAACTACTCAAAGCCATAGACATAGCAGTACTTCAATACTCCTTTGGCGATCAAAGAGATGACTTCGCTATGCTATTAGTAGATATAGACGAAATGAATAGATAAAGCAAAAAGCTCTTCTTAAGCAAGAAGAGCTTTTAATATGTCCTGAAATACTTTTTCCTTTTCAATATCATGAAGTAGTTCATGTTTTAAATTATCATACTCTATAAGTTCTAGATCTTCTATACCAACGCTTCTTAATAGGCCATAGATTTGTTTAATGCCTAACTCGAAGTTTGATAGAGGATCTTTTTTACCTGAAAATAAATATATAGGTAAGTCTTTTGGTATATATTTTAAATTTTCTCTTCTAGTTGCTTTATCAACGCCATGTATAAGCATTTGGAAGAAGCCGTTACTGTATTCAAAGATACACAATTCATCTTGTAAGAACTTGGCTCTTTCCTCTGGATCTGATGTTAGCATATCTTCTTGAACGTTTTTACTCATGAAGTCGAAGGATTTTTGATTAAGCGATTCATTCTTCGCGTCGTAGCCTTCCTTTGAAATAACTACTTTTAAGAATACCTTAAATAACTTATTTAAGAATATAGGGCACTTAACGCTAGATAGTAAAAACATTTTATCAATGTTCTCGCCATACTTATAAGCATATGTTCTAGCAAGTATTGAGCCCATGGAGTGGCCTAGTAATACGACTTTTTTACCTGGATTTTCTTTTCTTATAATTGAATTTAACATATCGATGTCGTCAACCATCTTCATCCAAGCGTTATTCTTAGGAACTATGCCTAAGTGATCCTTATCTTCAGCAGTCATACCATGGCCTCTAAGGTCAAGCGCGTATGACGATATGCCATTAGCTTGTAAGAATCTAGCAAACTCATCGTATCTCATAGCGTGATCATGCATGCCGTGAACTATTTCCACACAAAGTTTGGGGTCTTCAGCTTTCCATTCTAAATACTTTATTTTGTTTTTGTCCTTTGCCGTGAATTCTAAATAATTTTTTTCCATTTACCTCACCTTAAAAAATATTACTTCCCCTTTTAGATATTATACTATATTTCTAAGTAATAATCAATATTTTAACTAATATAAGTCAATTTATGATATAATACAAGTACTGAAATCACATTGGAGGAATTTTTATGAAATACACTTTAGAAGTTTGCACTGACTCATTCGAATCAACTCTTATAGCTCAAAGAGCAGGGGCAGATAGAGTTGAACTTATTGCATCGACAGTACTTGGCGGAATAACGCCGTCATACGGCTTGTGTAAGAAGGTACTTAATGAGCTTGATATACCCTTCGTTGCTATGATAAGACCTAGACAAGCAGGTTTTTCTTATTCTAAATATGATTTAGATGTTATGAAAGAAGATATCATTGCTCTCAAAGAGCTTGGCGTAAAAGGCTTTGTCTTTGGCTCTTTAAATGATGATGGAAGTATTAATATGAAGGCTAATGAATACTTACTTAAGTACTGCGAAGGCATGGATAACGTTTTTCACAGAGCCTTTGATATAGATCCAGACCTTGATGGCAACTGCAAAAAGCTTATAGAACTTGGCTTTAAACGTGTATTAACTAAAGGTGGAGACAACAAAATTACAGATACATATAAGATAATCAATTCGCTTTATGAAAAGTATCATGACAAGCTTGAATTTATCACTGGAGGAGTGAGGGAGAATAACGTAGATTTTATTAAAAACAATCTACTTGTTGATCAGCTCCATATATCATCTAATAAAGTATGTATAGATAAATCGACTCTTGCAAACGATAAATTATATTTTGGCACAAACCCAAATGAAGATGAGGGAACATATTATTTAGCCGACGAAGACTATCTTAAGAGGATAATAAAATCTTTTAGATAATTATGACAAAAATTTAACAATTCTTATTTGCAAGTAAAAAAATATAAATTGCAAAAATGTTAAAAATGCATCAATATTTATGACATATATGACATATTTTGAAAACTAAGATTAGTTTTATTCATTGCTTATATTTACACATGAAAAATCAATTTTTGCTCTTTAAAAATATCCATACATGTGGTAAAATGAGTATATAATTCAAATAGGAGGAGTACTATGAAAGAAAAAAATGGTAAGACAATCGTCCTAGGGGTAATCGGATCAGATTGTCACGCAGTTGGATTAACTATATTGGACCATGCTTTTACAAATGCTGGATTCAACGTAGTTAACATAGGTGTTTTATCACCTCAAGAAGACTTCATCAACGCAGCTGTTGAAACTAACGCTGACCTTATCTGTGTATCATCACTATATGGTCAAGGAGAAATTGACTGTAAAGGCATGAGAGAAGCGTGCGATGAAGCTGGTCTTAAAGACATTCCGCTATATGTTGGAGGCAACATCGTTGTTGGTAAACAAAAGTGGGAAGAAGTTGAACCTAGATTTAAAGCTATGGGCTTTAACAGGGTTTATCCACCAGGAACAAGTCCTGATGTAACAATTGCAGACATGAAAAAAGACTTGGGAATTGATTAGATGAAAGCATATCTTTTTATTGATTTTGGAAGCACATTTACAAAATTAACTCTAATAGATATCGAAAAAGAAGAAATTATTGCTACAGCAAAGAGCTACACAACTGTTGAAACAGATGTAGCAAACGGATATCACAATGCTTATAAGGATCTTATGTCAAAAGTCGATGGAGAACTTGATATAGTTAAGAAGCTAGCTTGTTCTTCTGCAGCAGGTGGCTTAAAGATAGCAGCCATAGGCCTAGTGCCTGATCTTACTGCAGAAGCAGCTAAGAGAGCAGCCTTAGGAGCAGGAGCTAGAGTTATTAAGACATATTCATACAAGATGAACAATCATGAGATAGAAGAGCTTAGAGATTCAAATGCTGATATGATTCTTCTAGCAGGTGGAACTGACGGAGGCAACACTGAAGTAATTTTGCATAACGCTCAATTGATTGCTGACTTTGGTATTACAAAGCCAGTTGTTGTTGCGGGTAATAAGAGCAGCTACGACGATATTGAAAAAGTATTTAAAGATAAGATTGAGTACAGACTTACAGAAAATGTTATGCCAAAACTAAATGAAATCAATGTTAATCCTGCAAGAGAAACAATCAGAGACATTTTTATGGAAAGAATCACAAAAGCTAAAGGCATGACTCATATAGAAGATGATATCTCAGGCATACTAATGCCTACACCACAAGCTGTCTTAAAGGCTGCCGAAGCACTTAGCTTAGGAACACCTGATGAAGATGGCGTTGGTGACTTAGTCGTAGTTGATATAGGCGGAGCAACAACAGATATTCACTCAATAGCTGATGGCGCACCTTCTAAACCTGGAGTAATTTACAGAGGCTTGGAAGAACCTATTTCAAAGAGAACTGTTGAAGGCGACCTAGGTATGAGATACTCAGCTGAAAGTATATATGAAGCAGCTGGATTGAGAATGATTAAGAAGTACTTAGATATCAGTGATTATGATGTAGAAGAAGAATTCAAGAGAAGATACGATCACACTGATTTAGTTTTCACCGATGAAAAAGAAATAAAATTCGATGAAATGATGGCAAAGATTTGTGTAGATATATCAATGAAAAGACATTGCGGCTATGTAGAAGCTGTTTATTCACCTCTAGGAACAATGTATCAACAGATAGGTAAGGACTTAACTGAACTTAATCTTATGATAGGTACTGGAGGTATACTGGTAAATTCGGAACACCCAGAAGAAATACTAAAAGCTGGGCTTTATGATAATGAAGATTTAAACTCATTAAAGCCAAGATATCCTGAATTTTCAGTAGATAAAAATTATATTCTATCTGCTATGGGTTTACTAACAATGGTCGATAAGAACATGGCAGTTAGAATGATGAAGAAATATATAGTTATATAGGGGGAAGCTATGAAAGTAGAAAATAAAAGATGGACTGATGAAGAATTTTTCGCTGAGCGTGAAAAAGTTCTTAAACAATGGCCCACAGGAGATGAAGTTGATTCACAAGAAGCAATTGACTTTTTAAAGAAAATACCTGCAGAAAAGAACTTTGCCGAAGTTATGGCAAAGGCAAAAAAAGAAGGAAAAACATTAGCACAACCAAGAGCTGGCGTTGCGCTTATTGATAAACACATAGAACTACTAACATTCTTGACAGATCAAGGTGGAGCAGATTTACTTCCATCAACAATTGACTCATATACAAGACAAAATAGATATGACGAATGTGAAGTTGGTATAAAAGAATCATTAAAAGCAGGTAGATCATTATTAAATGGATTCCCGGCTGTTAACCACGGTGTTAAGGGATGTAGGATGGTTTACGATGCTGTTTCTAAACCACTTCAAGCAAGACATGGTACACCAGACTCAAGATTACTTTCTGAAATAATTCACGCTGGTGGATTTACTTCAAACGAAGGTGGCGCTATAAGCTACAACGTTCCATATGCAAAATCAGTACCAATAGACAGATGCTTACATGATTGGCAATATTGTGACAGATTAGTTGGTTTTTATGAAGAAAATGGTGTTCATATAAACAGAGAACCATTTGGACCACTAACTGGTACACTTTGTCCACCATCAACATCAAACGCTGTTGCTATAGTTGAAGCACTTTTAGCTGCTGAACAAGGCGTAAAGAACATTACAGTTGGTTATGGCCAATGCGGTAACTTAATTCAAGACGTTGCAGCTATTAGATCACTAGAAGAACAAGTAAATGAATACTTAAATAAATATGGTTATAACGATGTTTTAATAACTACAGTATTCCACCAATGGATGGGTGGTTTCCCTCAAGATGAAGCTAAGGCATTTGGCGTTATCTCTTGGGGTGCAGCAACTGGTTCATTAGCGGGAGCAACAAAAGTTATAGTTAAGACACCTCATGAAGCTATAGGTATTCCTACTAAGGAAGCAAACGCTGAAGGTATCAGAGCTACTAAGATGGTTTTAAATATGACTGAAGGACAATTACTTCCAGAAGGTAAAGAATTAAGAGCTGAAATTGAATTAATTAAGGCAGAAACAAGATGTATTGTAGATAAATTATTTGAATTAGGTAAAGGCGACTTAGCTGTTGGTACTGTTGAAGGCTTTGCACAAGGCGTTATGGACGTACCATTTGCACCATCTAAGTACAATGCAGGCAAGATGATGCCAGCAAGAGACAACAACGGAGCTGTTAGATACTTATTTACAGGTAACTTACCATTCACAAAAGATATACTAGACATTAACAAAGCAAAACTTGAAGAAAGAGCAAAATTCGAAGGACGTCCAGTAAGCTTTGACATGACAACTGACGATATCTTTGCTGTTGGCTTCGGCAGATTAATCGGTAGACCAAAAAATAATTAATATATAAAAGGAGACTTTATTATGAAAATTAAAAAAGTTATCTGCTCAGCAGGTAAAACAGGTTTTTACTTTGATGACCAAAAGGCTATCAAATTAGGAGCAAAACATGACGGTATGTTCTACTTAGGAGATCCAGTTACCCCTGGATTTAAAGCTATAAGACAATCAGGAGAATCAATCTCAGTTATGCTTGTTCTTGATGACGGACAAGTTGCTCACGGTGATTGCGCAGCTGTTCAATACTCAGGAGCAGGTGGAAGAGACCCACTTTTCTTAGCAGAAGATTTTATTGAATTTATCAATAAAAACATTGCACCTAAATTAGAAGGAAGAGAAATAACTACATTCAAGGAAATGGCTGAAGAATTTGACCACATGCAAGTAGATGGCAAGAGACTTCATACAGCTATCAGATATGGTATCACTCAAGCAATACTTGATGCAGTTGCTAAGACAAACAAAGTAACTATGGCTGAAGTAGTTAAAAAAGAATACAATACTGGCGTTGAAATCAAGAGAGTACCTATCTTTGCTCAATCAGGTGATGACAGATACCTAAACGCTGATAAGATGATTATAAAAGAAGCTGACGTTTTACCACACGGTCTATTCAACAACGTTGAAGAAAAAACTGGTAAGAACGGTGAGCTTTTAAGAGACTATGTTGTTTGGTTAAGAAACAGAATTATTGAACACAGACACAATGAATCATATAGCCCAATCTTCCACATCGACGTATATGGAACTATAGGTGACGCTTTCAACAACGACGTTGATAAGATGGCTGAATACCTAAAGACTCTTGAAGAAGCTGCTAAACCATTCAAGCTTAGAATAGAAGGACCTATGGATATGGGTGAAAGAACTAGACAAATGGAAGTTCTTAGAGACTTAACTAAGAAGCTTGATGAAGAAAACATTCACGTAGAATTAGTTGCTGACGAATGGTGTAACACTTACGAAGATGTTGTTTACTTCGTAGATAACGGTGCTGGACACATGATTCAAATCAAGACCCCAGACTTAGGCGGTATCAATAACACTATTGAAGCTGTTAAGTATTGTAAAGATCACCACGTAGGAGCTTACTGCGGTGGTACTTGCAACGAAACTAACAGATCTGCAGAAGTTTTAGTAAATATTTCTATGGCTACAGGAGCTGACCAACAATTAGCTAAACCAGGTATGGGTGTTGACGAAGGTATCATGATTGTTAATAACGAAATGAACAGAGTAGTTGCACTAGTTAATAACAGATAATATTTTTTATTGAAAGTAGCAATATTTTATTGCTACTTTCATAATATACATAGGGGGTTATAATTTTGAGAGAAGTAAAAAGTAGTGATATCACTAAAAAATTAAAAGAAGGTCTTTTGGAGATAGCTTCAGTTCTTCCAAAAGATGTAATGGATAGACTTGTTGAACTAAGAGATAAAGAAAAGTGGCCACTAGCTAAAGAAACTATCACAACAATTATAGATAATGACAATCTAGCTGAAAGAGATAGCGTTCCAATGTGCCAAGACACTGGTATGGTTATCTGTTTTGTTAAGATTGGTCAAGATGTACATGTAGATGGATCTATAAGTGATGCTATAAACGAAGCTGTTAGAGAAGCATATACAGAAGGTTACTTAAGAAAATCAGTTGTTAAGGACCCTATAAACAGAGTTAATACAAAAGATAACACTCCGGCTATCATTCACTATGAATTAGTTGAAGGAGATGTATTTGAAATATCTTTCGCAGCAAAGGGATTTGGCTCAGAAAATATGTCTAAGCAAAAGATGCTTAAACCTGCAGATGGACTTGAAGGTGTTAAGAAATTTATACTTGAATCAGTTGAAGCTGCAGGACCTAACCCATGTCCACCTATCATAGTAGGTGTAGGTATCGGTGGAGACTTTGAAAAATCATGTATCATGGCAAAGAAATCACTTATGAGAGATGTAAATGATTATAATAAAGATCCATTCTATGCAGATTTAGAAAAAGAATTGCTAGAAAAGATAAACGAACTAGGCATAGGACCTCAAGGTTTTGGTGGCAAGACAACAGCATTAAGAGTATTTATAGAGACTCATCCAACACATATTGCTGGTCTACCAGTAGCTGTTAACATCCAATGTCACGCTGCTAGACATAAAGTTATTTCATTATAAAGGGGGATATTACTATGGCTATAGAAATTAAAACACCATTTACAAGAGAAACGCTTAAGGATTTAAAAGCAGGAGATAACGTATTAATTACAGGCACTATATATACAGCAAGAGACGCTGCTCACAAAAGATTAGTTGATCTTCTTAATGAAGGAAAAGAACTACCATTTGACCCAAAGGGAGCTTGTATCTATTATGTAGGGCCATCGCCAGCAAAACCTGGTAGAGTTATAGGCTCAGCTGGACCTACTACAAGCTATAGAATGGACCCATATGCGCCACAAATGATGGACGCAGGTGTTATGGGCATGATAGGCAAAGGCAAAAGAGATGACAATGTTAAAGAAAAAATAAAAGAATGCGGTGCTTGCTACTTTGCTGCTATAGGCGGAGCTGCTGCCATCATAGCTGATAGAATTAAAACTGCAAAGATAATTGCTTATGAAGATTTAGGAGCTGAAGCTTTAAGAGAGATAACTGTAGAAAAATTCCCAGCAACTGTTATAGTTGACTCTACAGGCAAAGATCTATATATAGAAGGTAAGAAGGAGTATTTGGAATGGAAAGAAAAGAACGAGTAATAAGTAAAGCTGCTAAAGCGGGCTCGCTTGAATCAAACGATCTAATGATTATGATAGAGCCTTCAGATAAATTAGATATCACACTAAATTCAGTAGTTAAGGAACAATATGGTGATAAGATTTTGAAGGCAATAAATGAAGTTCTTGATGAAGAAGGCGTTACTAAGGCAAATATTGTAATTGAAGATAAGGGCGCTTTAGACTTTACTATCAGAGCAAGAATGAGAACTGCAATCGAAAGGAGTCAAAATGAACTATAGAACAATGTTATTTATGCCAGGAAACAACCCAGGCATGTTACAATCATCTGATATACTAGGTGCAGACGCTATAATTATAGACTTAGAAGATGCGGTATCATTACCAGAAAAGGATGCGGCAAGAGAACTTGTTAAGGAATATCTAAAAACATTTAAGTCTGAAGAAAAAGAAGGATCAGATATATATGTAAGAGTTAATCCTCTTGATACTGATTACTTCTACAAAGACTTAGATGCACTTCAAGGACTAAACTTCGATGGCATCATGCTTGCAAAAGCATCTCAAGAATCAGTAGAAGCACTTTCTAAGTACTTAGATGATAATAATCAAAAATACGATATATTCTGCCTAATTGAAACATCTCAAGGTGTTGAAGATGCTAGAAATATTCTTGCAAAATCAAAGAGAGTAAAAGGCGTTTTACTAGGCGCAGAAGACCTAACACTTGATTTAGGCGCAAAGAGAACTAAAGAGTCAGATGAAATAAAATACTCAAGAATGAGAATTGTTTCATGTGCTAAATCTTTAGGTTTACAAGCAATAGATACACCTTGGACAGATACAGACGATATCGAAGGCTTAGTAATTGATACAAAGAAGGCTAAAGCTATGGGTATGACTGGTAAAGCTTTAATATCTCCAAGACATGTTGATCATGTTAATGAAATTTTCTCACCAAGCAAGGAAGATATCGATCATGCAATCAGAGTTATGGAAGCTCTTAAAGATGCTAAAGAAAAAGGTCTTGGCGCATTCTCACTTGATGGTAAGATGGTTGACAGACCTATCATACTAAGAGCAACAAATACATTAAAGATGTCTGGCAATTATAAGGAGGAATATGATGAGCTTTTATAATGATGATATTAAAATATTAGATAAGAAAGATTATCCTAAAAAAGAAGTAAAGCCAAGCAAAGTTTATGAAAGCATCAAAGATTTATTTGATAAACTTGATTTGAAAGATGGCATAACAGTTTCATCACACCATCATTTAAGAAATGGTGATGCCGTGTTAAACATGATGATGCTTGAGCTTCAAAGAAGAGGCATAAAAGACATAACACTTGTAGCTTCATCACTATTCCCAGTTCACAAAGAACTTATTCCTTTACTTGAAGATGGTACTATAACAAATATAATTACTTCATATATATCAGGTGATTTAGCAAAAGCTATTTCAAAAGGCAAATTAAAAGGCAAAATACTAATGCAATCACATGGCGGAAGAGCTAGAAGTATAATTGATGAAGATGTTGTCATTGACTACGCTTTCATCGCAGCTCCATCATGCGACCCAATGGGAAACATCTCTGGTGTTAATGGGGAAGCATCATGCGGCTCAATGGGTTATGCAATAGCAGACGCTATCTACGCTAAAAAGAAAATTGCTATAACAGATACTGTTGTTGACTATCCTAACTACCCAAGCGACATTACTGAAGACTATGTTGACTATATCTTAAAGGTAGATAGCATTGGTGATAAGAACGGTATAGTATCTGGTACAACAAAAGTTACTAAAGACCCAGTTGGACTTAAGATTGCTAAGGATACATTAAAAGTAATGAAGGCATCAGGTCTACTAAAAGATGGTTTTAGTTACCAAAGTGGTGCGGGTGGAATTTCACTTGCAGTTACCGACTTCTTAAGAGACTACATGATTAAAGAAAATATCAAGGGCTCATTTGCAAGTGGCGGTATTACTGGTTATTTAACAGATATGCTCGAAGAAGGTTTGTTCACTTCATTATACGACGTACAATGCTTCGACTTAAAAGCAATCGAATCCATTAAGAAGAATGCTAATCATTTAAGAATGAGCGGCTCTGAATATGGTAATCCAGAAGTATCAGCAGTTGTTGACAACCTAGACGTAGTTATCCTAGGCGCAACTGAAATTGACCTTGACTTCAATGTTAACGTTATTACAGGAGCAGACGGTATGCTAATGGGCGGCTCAGGCGGTCACCAAGACACAGCAGCTGGAGCAAAGATGTCAATTATAGTTTCAAAACTATTTTCATCAAGACTACCAGTTATTAAGAACAGAGTAGATGTAATCGCTACACCTGGAACAACTATAGACGTGCTTGTAACTGAAAGAGGAATAGCGGTTAACCCATTAAGACAAGATTTAATCGAAAAATTCAAAGCAAGCGGCCTAAACGTTATGACAATACAAGAGCTAAAGGCAATTGCAGATAACTTTATGGGTGAACCTAATGACATAAAGAAAAAAGATAGAATTATTGGCTATAGTGAATATAGAGACGGATCTATATTAGACGCAATTTATGAGGTGTAATATGGGACTATTTTCAAAGAAAAAAGAACTTGATTTATATGCGCCAATCACAGGTAAGCTTATAGACATAACAGAAGTTAAAGACCAAGTATTTTCACAAAAGATACTTGGCGATGGCATTGCCATAGAACCAAAGGAAGGCGTTCTATATGCACCATGCGATTGTGAAGTAGTTCAATTGTTTCATACGCTTCACGCAATAGGCTTAAAGGCAAAAGATGTAGAACTACTTGTTCACATCGGCATGGACACAGTTGAGCTTAATGGCGAGGGCTTCAAAGGCTTTGTTAATGAAGGCGACCATGTTAAAAAAGGCCAAAAGCTTATTGAGTTTGATATAGATTATATCAAGTCACAAGGCAAAGAGGCTACTACACCTATAGTCATTACAAATATGGATGCAGTTAAATCACTTAATAAGAGCGAGGCAAAAGACATCGTTGCCAATCAAGATATAGCTCTTAAAATTAATCTTTAATAATATTCATTACTAGGAGGTATGTATATGCATACCTCTTTTTATTGTTTAGGTAAGGCTTGAAAATTTCCTTCTTATATAATATAATCATTATAATAAGTAAAAAAGGGTGATTAAATGAATAAAAGATTTAAATCTTCAATAGTTTTAGTATTACTTTTATCTATGCTGATGTGTAATATTGCATTCGCTGAAGATGCAGAAGATGTTGAAGATGTGGTAGTAAGCGATGAAAATTTAGTTCTAGTAGATGAGAAGATAACTATATCACTAGCAGGTGATGTATCATATTCAACTTATGTAAAGAATAAAGTTAATCAATTTGGCGTGACTTATCCAATGGAAAACGTTAGGGAAATATTCCAAAATGATGATATAAGCTTTATAAATTTAGAGACTTCTATTACAGATCGTAAGAAGCCAGCAAATATAAAAAAAGAATATAACTTCGCTTCAAATTCAAATACGGCCGGGGAGCTAGCTAATTCATCCATAGACTTAGTCAATCTTGCCAATAATCATGCGCTCGACTATGGCCAAGAAGGTTTTATTGATACGATGAATTTACTTGACACAGCTGGTATACAATACGTTGGCGGTGGAAGAAAGATAGATGAGGCAATTTCCGCAAAGATAATTGAAGTTAAAAACAAAAAGATAGGCTTTTTAGCCCTCAATGCAGTTGTGCCTAGCAGAACATGGCTTGCTACAGACAAAAGGGCTGGTCAGGTAAGTATGTACCCATATGAGGTTGACAAAAGACTAGCATATATTAAAGAGATTAAATCACAAGTTGATTATCTAATTCTATCGATACATTGGCAAGGCTTAAGTAATCCTAAAAACGAAAAGGATTACATCAATGCAGCACATAAACTAATAGATGCAGGAGTTGACGTTGTCGTTGGTACGCATCCTCATTTAATGCAAGCAACAGAGTATTATAAGGATGGCATTATTTTTTACAGTTTAGGAAACTTTATCTTCCCAAATATGGGAGGCAGGGCAGATAAGGCCGCCATAATTCAGTTAGAGATAGATCCAAACGCTGATGAAGTAATCAAAGTTAAGTACATTCCGACAAAGATGCTTGGCAATAGACCTGTCTTATTAAAAGACCAAGAAAGATTAAATGAGCTATACTATATGAACGCTGTTAACAAGAAGTTCAATTCATACGTACAAGCGAATGGATATATGATTAAACTAGAAAAATAATATTTGATTAGTGATAAATGGATGCAAGGCTATATACTAGCTATGCATCCATTTTTATTAATGACATTAGCTTAAGAAAAACATATTCAATAAGATAAGATAAAAATAATTTTATAAATAGAAAATGCTTGTATTTTATCAACTTATATGTTATAATTGATTAGTAAAAATATGCACACTTCACGATGTACGCCTCAGGTGCTAAACATTAGTTAAGGCGGCAGGTGAATGAAGTGTAAAGAAAAAAACTTGGAGGTAGAAAGACATGGCAGTAATTGCAATGAAAGACTTATTAGAAGCAGGTGTTCACTTCGGACACCAAACTAGAAGATGGAACCCTAAGATGGCTAGATTTATTTTCACAGAAAGAAACGGAATCTATATCATCGACCTACAAAAAACAGTTGATCAAGTTGAAGAAGCTTACAAATTGGTTAAAGATGT
The DNA here is from genome assembly GCF_056590255.1 of Fenollaria sp. C0166D3. NCBI lineage: Bacteria > Bacillati > Bacillota > Clostridia > Eubacteriales > Fenollaria > Fenollaria sp. C0166D3. Next base: position 168,046 of record NZ_JBWPVU010000001.1, on the reverse strand, counting down.
TGTTGAAGAAGGCGGAAAGGTTCTATTCGTAGGAACTAAGAAACAAGCTCAAGAAGCTATCGAATCAGAAGCTAAAAGATGTGAAATGTACTATGTTAACCAAAGATGGTTAGGTGGTATGCTTACTAACTACAACACAATTAAGGGTAGAATCAAAAAACTTGAAGAATACAATAAAATGGAAGAAGACGGTTCTTTAAGCGTTTTACCTAAGAAAGAAGTTGCTACAATCAGAGCAGAAAAAGAAAAATTATCTAAATACCTAGATGGTATTAAGGAAATGGGTGGAATGCCACAATTAATCTTTGTTGTAGACCCTAAGAAAGAAAAGATAGCTATAAACGAAGCAAGAATACTTGGTATACCTGTTATTGGTTTAGTTGATACTAACTGCGATCCAGATGAAGTTGATATAGCTATACCTGGTAACGACGACGCTATCAGAGCGGTTAAGTTAATCACTGAAACTTTAGCTAACGCTGTTATCGAAGGAAAACAAGGTAAACAAGAACGTTCTGAAGAAAAAACAGAAGAAAAAGAAGAAATAAATAACGAAGAAAACTAGGAGGTAAATATGGCTATAAGTGCACAATTAATTAAGGAATTAAGAGAAAAAACTGGCGCAGGCATGATGGACTGCAAAAAGGTTTTAGTTGAAACTGATGGTGACATCGATAAGGCTATAGATCTTTTAAGAGAAAAAGGACTAGCATCAGCTGAAAAGAAAGCTTCTAGAATTGCATCAGAAGGCTTAGTTGCTTCTTATATTCACTCAGGAAGAATCGGTGTTTTAGTAGAAGTTAACTCAGAAACTGACTTCGTTGCTAAGACAGATGAATTCAAAGATTTTGTTAAAGATATAGCTATGCAAGTAGCTGCATCAAACCCAGAATACCTATGCGAAGAAGATGTTCCTCAAGAAGCTATTGATAAAGAAAAAGAAGTTCTTATTCAACAAGCTCTAAACGAAGGAAAACCTCAAAACATAGCAGAAAAGATGGTTGAAGGTAGAATGCATAAATTCTATGAAAGAGTATGCTTATTAGACCAACCATTCATCAAGGACCCAAGCATAACTGTAAATGATTTATTAAAAGATAAAATTGCAAAGATTGGTGAAAACATCAAGATTAGACGTTTCGTTAGATACGAAGTTGGCGAAGGCTTAGAAAAGAGAGAAGAAGATTTTGCTGCTGAAGTAGCAAAGCAAATGGGCAAGTAATATATGGCTTATAAGAGGATCGTCTTAAAATTAAGTGGTGAAGCTTTAGCTGGTAGCGAAAAGACTGGTATCGATAATGAGGTTATCAAGTCAATCGCTAAAAGAGTAAAGACTGTAACAGAAATGGGTGTTGAAGTAGGTATAGTTGTTGGCGGAGGAAACTTCTGGAGAGGAAGAGACTCACTTAATATACAAAGAGCAACATCAGATTATATGGGCATGCTAGGAACTGTTATGAATGCACTTGCACTACAAGATGCTTTAGAAAAGATGGATGTACTTACAAGAGTACAAACATCAATCGAGATGAGAGCTGTAGCAGAACCATATATAAGAAGAAGAGCAATTAGACAACTTGAAAAGAAGATGGTTGTTATATTTGCTGCAGGAACTGGTAATCCTTACTTTTCAACAGATACAACTGCTGCACTTAGAGCTGCTGAAATCAATGCAGAGGCTATACTATTAGCCAAGAAGGGTGTAGACGGTATCTACGACAGCGATCCAAAGATAAATAAAGATGCGAAAAAGTTTGATAAATTATCTTATCTTGATATACTTAGCAAAAATTTAAAGATAATGGATGCAACAGCAACATCTTTATGTATGGATAACAATATACCGCTAGTAGTATTTGGTATAGATGACCCTGATAACATAGTCAGAGTTGTTGAAGGTGAAAGGATAGGAACTATTGTAAAGGAGGATTAATATGCCTGATAGATTTAGTCAAGAATATGAACCGAAGATGAATAAAACAATAGAAGTTTTTAAAGAAGATCTTAACTCAGTAAGGGCTGGCAGAGCTAACCCAGCACTACTTGATAAAATTATGGTTAGCTATTATGGTGTAATGACTCCACTGCAACAACTTGCAAACGTTTCAGCACCTGAAGCAAGACTACTAGTTATTCAACCATATGATGCATCAACAATACCAGAAATAGAAAAAGAAATTCAAAAATCAGACATTGGTATAACACCGTCAAACGATGGCAAGCTTATTCGTTTACCATTCCCTCAATTAACTGAGGACAGACGTAAAGAACTAACTAAGATAGTTTCTAAAAAAGGTGAAGATACTAAGATTATTATAAGAAATCTTAGAAGAGACCTTATGGATGCTATTAAGAAGGCTGAAAAAGATGGAGATATCAGTGAAGACGATAGAAAGACTTTTGAAGACGATGCTCAAAAATTAACTGATAAATACACTGATAAGATTGATGAGATTATAAAAGCTAAACAAGCAGAATTAATGGAAGTGTAAAATATTAACCCCCCTCTTTATAGGGGGGTTATTTACAAGGAGATAGTTATGATTTTAAATCATGTAGCAATAATTATGGATGGCAATGGCAGATGGGCAAAAAAAAGAAATATGCCCAGAACTTATGGTCACAAAGAAGGTATGAATAGGGTTATAGAGAATGTAAGGTACGCCTCAGATACAGGCATAAAATATCTTACTCTATATGCGTTTTCTAAAGAAAATTGGAAGAGACCTAAGGAAGAAGTATCGTTTTTAATGAAGCTTATAATTATATATATTAACAGCCAAATTGATGAACTAGATAAGAACAATGTTAAGATCGTTGTATCTGGAGATTTGGATGGAATATATTCTGACTCAAAAGCGGTTATAGATGGAGCAATTGAGAGAACATCTAAAAATACTGGCCTTGTTCTAAACATCTGCTTAAACTATGGCTCGAGAGATGAAATAATTAGGGCTATTAATCTTGCGAAAAAAGATAATAAGGAAATTAATTCTTATGAGGATTTAAAGGAGTACTTCTACAACCCATGTATACCAGATCCTGATTTAATAATCAGAACTAGTGGGGAAGAGAGACTATCAAACTTTTTGCTTATGCAATCTGCATACAGCGAACTTTACTTTACTCAAAAACTATGGCCCGACTTTCATAAAGAAGATTTTGCAGAAGCTATAGAGAACTTTGCTCTTAGACATAGAAGATATGGAGGAATATAATGAAGAGTTTTTTTAAAAGACTAGCTACATCAGTAGTGGTTTTATTACTACTTATATTAATAATTTATGACATGAACCATATCTATAGATTTGGTATGTTCTTATGCGCCTCCATTGCTTCATATGAAGTCTTACACATGATGGCAGATACAAGAAAGAATTTTTCTTATGCTTTAGCCATTTTACTTAATATTTTAGTTTATATTAATACTTATACACACACATTTCCAAATGAATACATATTTATGATGATGAGTATAATATTCTCAATAATAAGTGTTGTGGACGAAAAGTTTTCATCAAGAACTTTTGTAAGTTTGATATTTACAACATATTTTATAATATTTCCGTTCTCGATCTTCTACAACTTTATTGATAGGGATAAACTCATACTAATATTTTTAATTGCTATATCAAGTGATGTATTTGCTTATGTCTTTGGCTCGCTTTTTGGAAAGCATAAACTTATCGAAAGGATAAGCCCTAATAAAACTATCGAAGGCTCTGTTGGCTCATACATCATAACTGTAGCGATTACATATTTTTATACAAGATACTTTAATCTAAATTTAAATCCATATTATTATATAGGTTTAATTTTAGCGCCTGTTGTTGCGCAATTTGGCGATTTAATATTTTCAAAGCTTAAAAGATATTATAATATTAAGGATTACGGTTACATATTCCCAGGACATGGAGGCATTATGGATAGATTTGATAGTGTTTTACTCGTATGTCCGTTCGTATTAATATGTTTTTTTTAAGGAGCAATTTATAGATGAGTATAATAGTAGCAATTTTAGTATTTTTAGTTTTAGTAACAATTCATGAATTTGGTCACTTTATTGTGGCTAAGTGGGCTGGCATCAAGGTTAATGAATTTGCCGTGGGTATGGGCCCAGCAATATTCAAAAAGCAAAAAGGTGAGACCCTTTACTCACTTAGAGCCTTCCCGCTTGGTGGCTACTGCGCTATGGAAGGTGAGGACGAGGACAGCTCTGACGAAAGAAGTTTTGACAATGCAAAAGCATATAAGAGACTTGTAGTTATATTAGCAGGTGCTTTTATGAATATAGTTTTGGCTATATTAGCTTTTTTGATTGTTAATATGCAAAGCGGATATACAGATTTGAGAATTGATAAAATCGAAGCAGATTCACCTGCATATATAGCCGGTATACAAGAAAATGACGAAATAATTTCATATAATGGTAAAAAGCCACTACTATTCTTAGAATTAAGAAATATGATTATTAATTCAAACAATGAAAGTGATACTCTTAGAGTAAAAAGAGATGGCGAACTCATAGACATAGAAGTTAAACCTGAACTGGCTACAATTGAAGACGACGGTCAAGTTATTGAGTATAAAAAACTTGGCATAATGCCTAAAGTAAGTTATGATTTTTTAGGCTCATTTAAAGAGAGTATAAATACCTGTAGATACGCTTACAGATCTATGTTTGAATTTTTAGGAAGAGCATTTAAAGGTAAAGTCAAAAAGAATGAAGTTTCAGGACCAGTTGTTATCATTAAGACAATATCGAGTGCAGCTAAAGTCGGATTTAGTTCTGTTATGTTCTTACTCGGTTTAATTAGTATAAACCTTGCCTTCTTTAATCTATTGCCATTCCCAGCTTTAGATGGGGGAAAGGCTGTATTTATCCTATTTGAAATGATAACTGGCATAAAGCCAAATAAAAAAGTGGAATACATTGTGAACATCATCGGATTTTCACTTCTAATGCTTTTATTCTTATTTGTAACGTATAATGATATAAAAGGATTGATTAAATGATAGTTAGAAAGAAAACAAAAAAAATATTTGTTGGCAATGTTGCTATAGGTGGAGACGCGCCTATAACAATACAATCAATGACAAATACTGATACTAAAGATGTTGAAGCGACAGTTAAACAAGTTATTGAGATGGAGAATCATGGTCTAGACATAATAAGGATGGCTGTCAATGACGAAGAAGACGCTAAGGCTATAAACGAAATAAAGGGAAAAATTCATGTGCCTGTCATTGCCGATATACAATTTGATTATAAACTTGCACTAATGGCGGCAAGAGAAGGCTACGATTGCATAAGAATTAATCCAGGCAATCTTAATTCAGAAGATGAACTTAGAGAAATAGTCGAAATATGTAAAGATAAGAATCTGCCTATAAGGGTTGGAGCAAATTCCGGATCTATTTCTAAAAAAATACTAGATAAATATAAGGGCGTTAATGAAAATTCATTAGTTTATGGAGCTCTTGAACAAGTTGAGATGCTTAATAAACTTGATTTTCACAATATAAAAGTATCTATCAAGTCATCTGATGTCAATACATGCATCGATGCGAATAGATTATTCTCAAGCCTATGTGACTATCCACTTCATCTAGGACTAACAGAAGCAGGATCACCATCCGTTGGCATAGTTAAATCATCTATAGCCATAGGAACGCTTCTTAAAGACGGTATAGGCGACACAATACGCGTATCGCTAACATCTGATCCAGTAGAGGAAGTTATAGCCGCTAAGAAGATTCTGAGCGCTTTAGGCATACGTAGAGACTCAGTAAACCTTGTTTCGTGTCCTACATGTGCTAGAACTAAGATAAATATCATACCTATAGTTGAAGAGCTAGAGCCCTTACTTGCTAATATTAAAAAAGATATAACGGTAGCCGTGATGGGCTGCCCGGTTAATGGACCTGGTGAAGCAAAAAATGCCGATATAGGCATCAGTATGAGTAAAGAATTTGCTTACCTATTTAAAAAGGGTAAGGTTATAAAAAAGCTTGATAGAAGTGAAGTAGTTGAAGAACTCTTAAAAGAAATCGAAAGAATGTGAAGTAATGATAAAATTATTTAAACCTGAAGAACTGAATATTGATATAGACTTTCTTTCAAATGAAGATAAGATATTTTTTGAAAGTCCTGTGCTTAAGGATAAGACACTTAAAATAACTTATTATTATAATTTAAAAGATCAAAGTCTAAGCCAAAAAGTAGACGAAGTAATTAAGTCTACTTTTTTAAAATTCTCTTTATCAGATGTAAATATTAATGCAGTAGCATATACAAAATGCAATGAATATTTTGAATCGATAAGAAGTGAGTTTACTGATATTGATGATAATTCATTTGACTGTGAAGAGCTTGACAATCTATATACATTTACATTTGATAATCAGCTTTTGCTTGATAGTTTCAATGCAAATCCATATTTAGAATTAATGAGGTCTTTATGCTCAAGCTTTGAAGGTAAAACTATAGAAACTAAATGCAAAGAGATTATTATTAATAAGGAAGAATTTATTGATCAATTAAAGAGCAATGCCGAACAAATAAGTGAAAACTTTAAAATTGTTAAAGAAGAAAAGAAAAAGAGCGAGCCAAGCTCTGAAGCGAGTGGAAAGAAATCATTCTTCAGAAAGAAAAAAGAAATTGATAAGAACAAATGCATTAAAATAAAAGACATTAGCTCGGATATGGACTTTATTACTATACAAGGAGAAGTATTTGAGTATGAATTTGTTGATAGAGATGAATACGCTTTACTTAAGTTTGCCGTTGATGATGGTGAAGAGGCTATAAGAGTTAGTAAATTTATTAGAAAGAATAAAGAAGGTCAATATGACTATGACTACGATATAGAAGATGGCGTCAAGCTATACCTTTGCGGCAATGTTAATCTCTTTCAAAATATAATGAGCATAAAGATATATAGTTATGAAATTATTAATGAAGAAAAATCAGAAGAAGCAGAAGAAGATATTAAAAGAGTAGAGATTGGTCTTCACACAAAAATGTCAAGCCAAGAAGGCTTCATATCAGCAAAAGAATACTTTAAAGAAGCTAAAAAGAGAGGCTACGAGTCCATTGGTTTTATGGACAAATATGTTGTACAAAGCTATCCAGAAATCATGGATGCAGCTATAGAAACAGGTATTAAGCCTCTATATGGTGTTGAAGCGAATTTATTTGACGATACAAAATCACTAGTTAATAATTACAAAGGCGATAATAAGAATACCTTTGTCGTTTTTGACGTGGAGACAACTGGATTTTCAGCCATTGACGACAGAATTATCGAAATGGGTGCGGTGAAGATACAGGATGGTAAGGTCATAGATAATTTTTCTGAGTTCACTGATCCAGGCTTTCATATACCATATAGAATAACTGAGTTAACAACTATTGATGATGCGACTGTAGCAGGCTGTCCATCTTTCGATGAACTATTAGAAAAGTTTATGGACTTTTGTAAAGACTCAGTTCTTGTTGCTCACAACGCCGAGTTTGATATTTCATTTATTAAAAGTTCCATGCATAGAAAAGGCGTTAAATTTGATTTTGAATATATTGATACACTTGAGCTATCGAGATACTTACTTCCAGATTTAAAAAAGCATAAACTAGATACATTAACATCACTATTCAACATAACTCTAGAAAATCATCATAGAGCCATTGATGACGCTACTGCAACCGGATTTGTCTTCTTAAAGCTTTTAGATCTATTAAAAGAACAAGGCTGTAATAATCTTGAAGCTATTTCAAAGATAAAGTCACAAAACTATTACAATGTTTATAAAATATCAATATTTGCTACAAATCTAGTGGGTTTAAAAAACCTATATAGACTTATTTCGCTATCGCATATCGATAATTATAATAGACAGCCAATAGTATATAAGAGTCAAATAGATGCAAACAGAGAAGGGCTTTTAATCGGAAGCGGCACTTATAATGGCCCTATATATAATGCTTGTATTAGATGTGAAGAAAACGATAAATTAAAAGAGATGATGAAGTATTTTGACTTTATCGAACTTCAGCCAATAGATCAATATCTATATTTGATTGAAGATGAAAGTCTTCATGAAATGGATGCTATTAAAAACATCAATAGAAGACTATATGATAATGCAAAAGAACTTGACATACCTGTACTTGCTAATGGTGACGTTTACTATATAGATCAAAAGGACAGTGTATATAGATCCGTTTTAGTTTTTAATAGAAAAAACTTTGTGGGAAGCAGAAAAGAGTGTAATAATACAGATCATTATTTTAAAACTACTAAAGAACTTTTAAAGAATTTTCCATATTTAAGCGAAGAAGAAGCTAAGGAAATTGTTATTGATAATACATTAGCTTTTGCTGAAAAATTTGAAAATTTCAGACCAATTCCTAAGGATACCTTCCCGCCATTTATCGAAAATTCTGATAAAGACTTAAGGGACTGCTGCTATAACAAAGCTACGAGCATATATGGAGATCCTCTTCCTGAGATTGTCAAGAAGAGGCTTGATAAGGAGCTTGATTCAATAATTGGTAATGGTTATGCCGTTTTATACATCATAGCAAGAAAACTTATTTTGCAATCAAATGCTGATGGCTACGTAGTCGGCTCAAGAGGCTCTGTTGGTTCATCATTTGCGGCAACAATGAGTGATATAACCGAAGTAAATCCACTTATACCTCATTATGTGTGTCCAAATTGTAAACACAGCGAATTTGTTGATGATCCGAAATATGACTCCGGCTTTGACCTTCCTCGTAAAAACTGTCCTGTATGTTCACATGAGATGAATAGGGATGGACAAAAGATACCATTCGAGGTTTTCCTAGGCTTTAACGGTGATAAAGAGCCAGATATAGACTTAAACTTTGCTGGCGACTATCAACTAACTGCTCATAAAAATACTGAAAAGATATTCGGAGAAAATTTTGTATTTAGAGCTGGAACTATTGGTACACTAGCTGATAAGACAGCTGCCGCTTGTATCTTAGACTATCTTGAAAAGAAAAACAAGAGTATTTCATATTTGCACGCAATGTTCTTAAGCAAAAGAATAAAAGGCTCTAAGAGAACTACCGGCCAACACGCTGGTGGGGTAATGGTAGTTCCTAAAAATAAGAGCATACTAGACTTTACTCCAGTACAAAAACCTGCTGACGATATGAGAACTGATATAATAACAACTCATTTTGATTATCATTCGATAAGCGGTAAGATACTAAAACTTGACCTACTTGGTCATGATGTTCCAAACATAATCAAAAATCTTGAAGACTTAACTAATACCAAAATTGAAGATATACCATTTGACGATGAAAAAGTACTATCACTCTTCTCATCAACAGAGGCCTTAGGTATTAATAGCGATGATTTAAAGTTTGGCGTTGGCACTATTGCCATACCAGAATTTGGTACAAACTTCGTTAGAGGCATGCTTAAAGATACCAAGCCAAAAACATTCTCAGACTTAGTAAGAATAAGTGGTCTTTCTCATGGTACAAACGTGTGGAACAGTAACGCTGAAAAGCTAGTTAATGAAATGAACGTACCGATGTCTGAAGTTATTTCTACAAGAGACGACATCATGAACCAATTGATTGATGCCGGCATGGATAAGTCTACTGCATTCAAAATTATGGAGTTCGTTAGAAAAGGAAAACCATTAATACAAAAGAAAATAGTTGACAATGAAACTATAATTATAAATTATGAGGATGAGATTAAGAAGTATCCACTTCCTGAGTGGTACCTTGACAGCTGCCACAAGATATCTTATCTATTCCCAAAGGCGCACGCAGCTGCCTATGTAATGATGAGCTATAGACTTGCTTGGTATAAGGTATACTACCCACAAGCGTTTTATGCAACATACTTTACACAAAAGATAAATGACTTTGATTATGATGCTCTTGTTCATAGACTTGAAAATTTGGATGCCTTAGTAAGAGAGATTAGCCAAAATCCTCATGCTAAGAAAAAAGATGAGGACCTATTGTCGCTTGCTGAAGTAGTTAAAGAGATGGAGCTAAGAAATATAAAGATATCGCCAATTGATCTAGATAGATCACTAGCTACAAAGTTTACCGTAATCGATGGGGAAATCATTCCGCCATTTACAGTTATAGCTGGACTTGGCAAGGACCCTGCTAATAACATTATAAGGGAGAGGGAGCGTAAAGAGTTTAACTCTATTGAGGACTTCCAAAAGAGGACTCAAGTAAATGCTACGGTAATTGCATATTTAAAATCAATAAACTTTTTTAAAGACATGCATGATACCAATCAGATAAGCTTATTTTAATTGACAAAATACATTTATTATAGTATAATTATCATAGTGGTGTAGTATTCTAGTCAGTATTCTATATCATGAAGGCGGGGCTAAAAATCCGCCAAAGAGCGTATCGATGAAGTTCTTGATTTGTGCTTGTGACGCCCAGTCATGGGCATTCTTTGAGAGTAAGGCAGATGGGGCGATCTACAACGGCATGTAGGCGTTGACCCTGCTGTCGCGGAGGCGTAAGATTTATCTTATGTAGACCTATTTTTTTAAATAGTGTAGCTTGCCTTGAGTGATCTAGTGCGGATGATGAGGTCTTTTTATTGAACTTGTGGCCAAAGATCAATAAGAAAAGTTATCGAAACCTAAATTGCAAAAGAGGCTAAGGATATAAAATACTGTTTGGGAAAACTTCTAGACTAAATCGTAAGATGACTAAAAAGGGATTACAGTGCGGACTAAGTGGCAATCCAGTATTATATTTGGCGACAATATAATTACTAAATTAATGGGAAACCGCTATGATTGGTGACATATAGCCTTAGTAAGGGAAAACCAACTGGACCTAAGCCGTAATATTTACTTTTTTAGTTTCCACTAAGCTGATAGATTACTATCAGCTTTTTTTGTTGTATATAAGCTTTGTTTATGGTATAATAACAATGTAATTCCGATTAATTATAAGGGGTGTAAGAAATTTCAGATTTTAAAAAAAAGTATAAAGATAAAAGCATTGATAAATTAAATAAAGATAAAAAACATAAAGCTGGTAAAAGTGATTTAAAATGGACGCTATTCATTACCATCCTTACTTTTGCTATGTCTATAATACTTTCTTCTATAATTGATATATTATTAGAAGATGTTGGAATTTTAGTTGGAGTTATACTTCTTTTACTTGTAATGATGATAGGTATATTGTTTGATATTATTGGGGTAAGTGTTACAACAGCAGAAGAAAAACTATTTCATGCTATGGCATCAAATAATATTGAAGAAGGTAAAATCGCCATAGGACTAATTAAAAATGCCGATAAAGTATCAAGTTTTTGCAATGATGTAATTGGTGATATGGCGGGCATTATCTCAGGTGCACTAGGTGCAACACTTTTGACAAAGATAGCTTTGCATTTTGATAATGTTAATGTTGCTATCTTAGGGACTTTAATAACTGCATCTGTTGCTGCTGCGACAGTTGGCGGAAAATCATTAGGCAAGTCTGTAGCAATCTTAAAGTATCGAGATATTATTTTTGCTATATCAAAAGTTATTTTAAAATTTAAAAACATATTTAAGAAGAATAAATAGTATGAGATTAGATAAATATATAAGTGAATTTAAAAATATTGACAGCAGAACTAAGGCTAAGAAATTAATTTTAGCTGGCTTTGTCCTAGTTAATGGAAAAGCTTTACTAGATCCTAGCTATGATGTCAAAGAAGATGACGACATAGCTATTGATTCAGATAACGACATAACAAGATATGTATCTAGAGGTGCTCTAAAGCTAATTAAGGCTATAGAGGCTTTTAAGCTTGATATTCGTGACAAGACATGTATTGATATAGGCGCGTCAACAGGAGGCTTTACAGACGTTTTAGTGAAGCGTGGAGCGCGTTTAGTCTATGCGCTTGACGTTGGAAAAGATCAGCTGCATCCATCATTAAGAAATAATGAAAAAGTTATTTCATATGAATCTTTTGATGCTAGAAATATTAGCAATGAAACTTTTGATGAAGACTTCGATATAGTGACATCTGATCTTAGCTTTATATCATTGACCTTATTAAGAGATGCTTTTGATATACTTGTGAAAGAGGATACAAAGCTTATAGTCTTAATAAAACCTCAGTTTGAGTCAGGAAAGATAAAGAGGAAAAACGGTATATTTAATGATGCCAAATTACATATAAACGCAATGAATAACGTGATTCTATCTTTCAGGGAGAAAGGTATATATTTAAATGATATATGCAAGTCGCCTATAGAGGGAGGAGAAGGAAATATTGAGTATCTCGCTCTGTTTACAAGAGGTGATAATCACAGTAATATCGATATAAGAAGATTGGTTAAAGAATCTTTAAGTAGGTGAAGAAATGCTTAGTAAATTATATATAAAAGATTTTGCTATAATTGATTCATTAAATCTTGATTTCAACGATGGATTCTCAGCTATTTCTGGAGAAACAGGTAGTGGTAAATCCATCATAGTAGATGCCTTAGCTGTAGTTCTAGGCGCAAAAGCTAGTAAAAACCAAATAAGAGACGGCTTTGATTCGTCAAGCATAGAAGCGCATATTGATATAGATAATAAAAAACTAGCTAAGGTAAATTCTATTTTAAATGCTAAAATTAAGAGTCCGCTTATTTTAAAGAGAATTATATATAGAGATAAGCCTAGTGAAAACTATATCAACGATATAAGCGTAAGTCTAAAAGATTTAAGCGAAATAAGTGCTTTAAGTATTGATATATTAGGACAGAAAGAACAATTTACATTGCTTGACAAAAATGAGCACATAAACATACTTGATTATTTTGGGGATAATGCGTACAAGACCTTGCTCAAAGAAATAAATGAATTATATTTAAAGATAGAAAAAAGCAATAAGCGTTTAAAAGAGCTTCCTAAGGATCAAAAAGATATCGATAATCAAATAGATTTTATAGAATTTCAAAAAAATGAAATAGATGAAGCTGAAATTTTAGATGGAGAAGATGAAGACTTAGAGACTGAGATAAAAAGACTTAACTCCAGTGAAGACATCAAAAAGACTGCATATAATATAAATCAAATGCTTAGAGATAGTGATAATTACAGCGTAGATTCAATCTTATCCGACGCAAGTAATTTAGTTGATGACTTAAAAGAGTACTCAAAAGACGCTGAGGCTTGGTATGAAAAACTTATGGACTATCAAGAGCTTATTAAGGATATAAATGAAGAGATAAAATACTTTTCAGACTCTATTGACTACGATCAAGAGCGGCTATATGAACTAAGTAAGAGGCTTGACGAGATAAATAAAATAAAGTATAAGTATGGCAATAGTATTGCTGAAATAAATGCATATAGAGAAGACTTAAATAATAAGTTAAATGAAATAAGAAATATAGAGCTAGAAAAAGCAGCATTAGAAAAGTCACTTATAGAAGATAAAAAATCTTATGATGAAAAAGCGAGTGATTTAAGTCTCAAAAGAAAAGATCTTGCTAAAACAATCGCAAAAATGCTTGAAGATGAGTTAAGAACGCTAAATATGAGCAATATTCAAGTCGAGATTTCGGTCGAAGCAAAGAAAACTATGAAAGATTATGGCTATGATGACGTAGAAATTTTAATGAGTGCAAATAAAGGTCAATCAGTTAAACCTATAAGCGAAATTATTTCTGGTGGTGAAATGTCAAGACTAATGCTTGCAATTAAAAATTTAGGCGCTGATTTTGACAATATCGACACAATCATCTTTGACGAGATAGACGCAGGGCTTAGCGGCTACACTGCTAGCTGCCTTGCGAATAAACTTAGAGAATTAGCAAATAAATATCAAATAATATCAATATCACACTTACCACAGATATTAGCTAAAGCTGAGGAACACTACCTTGTAGAAAAAGCTAGCGATAGCGAGGCAACTATAAGTCATGTTAAAAAACTAGATTACGACGGAAGAGTGATAGAGTTAGCAAGGCTACTAAGCTCTGGTAAGATAAGTGATATAGCAATAAAAAATGCAAAAGAATTATTAAAAAGTGAGGACTAGAATGGAACATATTGAAGTAGAAAAAACATTAAAAAGCGAAAAAATTTATCAAGGTAAAATATTAAGTTTACGTATTGATACTATTGAAATGCCTAATAAAAAATATTCAAAGAGAGAGATAGTAGAGCATAAACCTGCTGTTGTCATCATTGCAATAAAGGGCACAAAACTTTTAATGGTAAGACAATTTAGAAAAGCTGTAGAAAAAACTTTGTTAGAAGTGCCAGCTGGATTAGTTGAAATTCAAGAAACTCCAGTACAAGCTGCAAGTAGAGAGCTTGAAGAAGAAACAGGATACTTGTGCGAGAATCCAAAATACATTATGGAGTTCTATACATCACCAGGATATTCTGACGAAAAGATAGATTTGTTTTTAGCTGAAGACTTAGTTAAAACAGAACAAAATCTTGATGACGGTGAGTTTATAGAAGTAGAAGAAATCGAAATCGAAGAGCTTAGAAAGAAAGTATTGTATGGCGAAGTTCAAAACGCAAGCTCAATCATAGCAATTAATTATGCGTATGACTATATAAAGAGTAAAAATGAACATAATTAATATCATTGAGAAAAAGAGAGATAAAAAATTATTAAATAAGAATGAAATTGACTTTTTTATAAAAGGTATTCTAGATGAATCTATAGCTGATTATCAAACATCAAGTCTACTTATGGCGATATTTTTAAATGGACTTAACGACGAAGAAACTTATTATTTAACAAAAGCAATAATTGATAACGGTGAATATATTGATTTCGACGGAGTAGACTCAAAAATTCTTGATAAACATTCAACCGGTGGAGTAGGTGACAAGATAAGCTTAATACTTGGTCCAATACTTGCGTCTATGGGATATAAATTTTTAAAGATGAGCGGCAGAAGTCTTGGTTTTACAGGCGGCACTCTTGATAAATTAGAATCAATTCCTGGATTTAAGGTTAATCAAAGCGATGAGTGGATAGAAAAAACTGCTAATGACTTAGGTTTTTTCATAGTTAGTCAATCAGAAAATATTGCAAAGGCAGATAGAATTTTATATGCACTAAGAGATGTTTGTGCAAGTGTCGACTCAATTCCGCTTATAGCCTCATCTATACTTAGTAAAAAATTCAGCTTTAGAAATGATTCCTTACTTATTGATGTTAAGTGTGGTACGGGAGCCTTTATGGAAAGTTTTGATAAGGCAAAAGAGCTTTGTGACGCTATGCTTAATATATCCAAAGCATTCAATAGAAAAACTACTTGTATAATAAGCTCAATGAACAAAGCTCTTGGCAAGAGAGTTGGTAATAATCTAGAGATTATAGAAGTAGTCGACTTTTTAAAAGGTAATTATAAAGCTTATGATGATATATATGATGAGATAAATCATATTGTATATGAACTCTTACTAAACCTTGAAGATGTAGATTATAAAGAAGTAAAAGATAAGATAAAAAGAGTTTTAGATAGCGGAGAAGCCTTTGAAATGTTTTTAAAATTTGTTCACAATCAAGGCGGAGATATATCATATATTGAAGATATCAATAAGTTTGATAAGGCTAGATACGAGACTGAGATTTTGGCAGATGCTAGTGGCTATTTAAGCAAATATAAGCTTAAAGACATAGCAAAGACACTCAACGAATTAGGCGCAGGTAGATTAAAGAAAGAAGACAAGATTGATTACACAGTTGGCTTAATAAATGAAAAATGTATTGGCGATAAGATTGATAAAGGCGACTTATTATTTACAATAAGATCAAATGAAGAATTAAGTTCCAATCAATTGGATGCTTTAAAAGCTAGCGTCATCTATGGCGACAAGGCTGTAAAAGAAAAGCACATTTTAGAGGTGATTAGATAATGTTTGGCAATATTAATTTACAAGATATTATTATAAGAACAATAGCTGTGCTTGTGGCAATAATACCTCATGAGATGGCACACGGATACGCAGCATACCTTTGTGGTGATGAAACAGCAAAAAACGATGGTAGATTATCATTAAACCCACTTCATCATCTTGATCCTATTGGTACTATTTGCTTGATATTTTTTAAATTTGGTTGGGCAAAACCAGTTATGATTAACCCAAATAACTTTAGAGACAGGAAAAAAGGTACTTTCTTCGTCTCTATTGCTGGGGTTTTGACTAACTTTATCTTGGCTATCATTGCAGTTATTATTATGAAGTATATAAGGTTAAGTGACTTTGTATTTGAGCTATTTATGAATATATTCTGGTTTAACATAATCTTAGGTGTATTTAACCTTATTCCTATTCCACCACTAGATGGATCAAAGCTGTTGTTTTCATTTCTACCACCAAAGTATGAGTATTATCTAATAAAGTACGAAAAATATGGCTATATACTACTCTTATTACTTATAATGACTGATAATCTTGATAAAATACTTATACCAATGGTTAATTTTATGATTAATCTGATAGGAAAGATAGTCTGATGTATAACGTTGAAATAAGCAGCTACAAAGGTCCTTTTGATGTACTATTAGAACTCATAGATAAGGACAAGATGGATATATTCGATATACCCATCAATGAAATAACAGAAAAATTTCTTGACTATATCAATACTTCTCAAGAGATAGATGTCGAAATGAGTAGTGACTTTTTAGTTATGGCATCGAGATTACTGGAGATAAAATCCAAAATGCTTATACCAGTAGAAAAGGATAATATTGAGGAAGATCCACGTCTAGAACTTAGTAAAAATATTCTTGAATACAAGATATTTAAAGATGTATCTTTGTACTTAAACACAATGTATGAAGAGTCGAATAACTTTGTATTTAAGCCAATGGATGAGATTGATGAAAAAGATGAAGCTTTAGACCTTAACTTTGACTTGAATAATCTATCTAAAGTACTTGTATCACTTTTGACTAATAAGAGAACAATTATCAAAGAAGAACCTAGCAGCATACGTAGAGAAAAATATAGTGTCAAAAAGATGACAAATGACATTGTTAAAAAGTTTAAGAAAAATAAAAAAGTAAAACTAAGTGAGTTTATTCCTGAAATAGTGGACGTAGCTTATGTAATTACCTTGTTTATCAGCGTTTTAGAGCTTATACAAAACAAAATTATTAGCTACGAACAAGAAGCAACATTCTCAGATATAGATTTTACATACTTGGGTGATAATCATGAATGATATAAAAGAAATAATTAAAGCATTGCTATTTGCATGGGGAGATCCTCTCGATATCAAAACTATTAGCGATATATGCGAATTAGATATTGAAGAAATTGAAAGAGCTATAGAAGAATTAAGAAGTGAAATGGATTCATCAAACGATGGATTAAAGATCATCAGAATGAATAGCTCTTATCAGCTTATTAGCAGAGATATATACTTTGATTACGTTAAAAAACTACTGAGTGAAAAGCCAAAAAATAATCTAAGCAATGCATCTATCGAAACGCTATCAATAATTGCTTATAAACAACCAGTTACTAAGATGCAAATAGAAAAAATAAGATCTGTAAAGTCAGATGGTCCTGTTAACACACTGCTTGACAGAGGCTTAATAGAAGAAGTAGGCAGACTTGATACACCAGGCAAACCAATACTTTATGGGACAAGCGATATCTTTTTAAGAAGCTTTGGCATAGAAGATTTATCTGAGCTTCCAGATATAAACATGGATATAAATATAGAAAGGCAAGACAATGGAAAAAGTGAGACTGAATAAGTTTGTAGCTGAAAATGCAGAAGTGTCTCGAAGAAGGGCAGACGAACTTATTGAAAAAAAGAGAGTAACAGTAAATAATAAAGTGGTTGAGAAGATGCCGTTCTTCGTCGATCCAGAAAGTGATGTAGTAAAGTTAAACGGTGAAGTAGTCTCCGTGGATAAAGATAAAAAGATATACATTGCACTAAACAAACCACTTGGCTATGTAACAACGCTAAAAGATAAATATGCTAAAAACATTATATCTGATTTATATGATTATAAGATAAAAAAGAGGATTTATCCAGTGGGTAGGCTAGACGCAAACACTACAGGATTATTACTACTTACAAACGATGGTCAATGGTCTAATGGCATCATGCATCCAAAAAACGAAATATATAAAGAATATATAGCTAAACTAGATAAGGCTCCTAATAAGAATGATCTTAACAAATTAAGAAACGGCGTCTATCTAGACGGAGTTAAGACAGCTCCAAGCATAGTAAAAGTGCTAAATGTATATGATGACAGCTCCTTAGTATCTATATCGATATGCGAAGGAAGAAACCATCAAGTTAGAAATATGTTTAAGGTCTTAGGATATAAGGTCCTAATGCTTAAAAGAGTTAAGATAGGCACTCTAGAATTAGGCCAACTAAAGGTCGGAGAATTCAGAAGACTATCAAAGGAAGAAGTTGAATCGTTTAGATGAAATATAAATTCTTAGATAACACTAATCATTTTATTGATTACTTATTAAAAACTTTTCTTAAAGATAAGAAGATACTTGTTGACATGACTTGCGGCAATGGTTACGACAGCTTAAGAGTTTTGAAAAACGCGCCAAATTATGAAAAGCTATATCTTTATGATATACAAACAAAAGCTATAGAAAATACAAGATCTCTATTAGAGTCTTACGCATATAAGAATTGTATCTATTTAAATAAAAGCCACGATGATTTATCGGATATAAGAGAAAATATAGACTTTGCTATATATAACCTAGGTTATTTACCTGGAGCTGATAAAAATCTAGTAACAAGACTAGATACAACCATGAGTTCTATACAGCAGCTATTAGTAAGACTTAACCATGGCGCAATCATTATGATAACTACATATCCTGGCCACGAAGAAGGTAGCTTAGAAGATGGTAAAATTTATGATTATTTGAAAAGTTTAGATCAAAAAATATTTAATGTTATCAAATTAGAGTTTATTAATCAAAAGAATAAACCGTGTAAAACATATATTTTAGAGAAGAGGAGTGAAGATGATGGAGAAAAATCTAATTTATAGAATCGAACAAAACAAAAAGCAATTTAGTAAGGGTCAAAGGTTAATTGCTGACTATATTCTCAACAATTTTCACAAATCGACCTTCCAAACAGCTCAAAAACTTGCTATGGAACTTGGTTTAAGTGAGTCAACAGTAGTAAGATTCGCAACATTACTTGGTTATGATGGATACAAAGAATTGAAAGATGATATACACGAGCTAGCTAAGATAAGTCTATCAAACATTGACAGAATTAAGCTTAGAGAGATAACAACTATGGATGAGCTTGTTGAGTCATGTTTAGCAACTGACGCTCACGACGTGAAGAGATTAAAAAATGATCTTGACACAGAAAAGCTATTTGAAGGTATAGACATTTTAAACAATAGTAGAAAAATATTTGTACTAGGCTTAAGAACCTCTTCATTTTTAGCAAATTATTTTTGCTTTTATTTGAAATTAATGGGCAAAGAAGCGATCATTATTAATTCTGACGATGATATAGTATTTGAGAGCATGCTACACATGAATGAAAAAGATACATTCTTTTGTATAAGCTATCCAAGATATTCTAAAAAATCAGTAAGTATATTGAAATACGCCAAATCAAAGGGAAGCAAGGTTATATCTCTTACAGACAATACAAACACTACCATCGCTAAGAACAGCGACCTAGTTTTAATTGCTAAAAACGATATAATTCTATTTATCGACTCCTTTGTTGCTCCACTATCTTTGATAAACATCATTATAGCTGGACTTAGCTTTAAAAATTTAGATTCAACACAAGATTATCTAACAGAAATGGAAAGGATTTATAAGTCATACGACATATACGATTTTGATCCTTATGAAGATAAATAATGAATAAAGTATATGATGTCGCTGTCGTTGGTGCAGGAGCTGCAGGTCTTTTTACTGCTGTTAACTGTGCTAAACGCGGCAAAAGCGTAATATTATATGATAAAAATAAATATCCTGGAAGAAAGCTGAGAATAACTGGTAAGGGCAGATGCAATATTTGTAATTATTCTGATAATGATAATATACTTAAAAATATCGTTCACAACGAAAAGTTTATGTATAGCTCATTAAATAATTATTCGGCTAATGATCTTATTAAATTTTTTAATGACAATGGCGTAAAAACTAAAGTTGAAAGAGGCAATAGAGTATTCCCTCAGTCGGATGACGCCATGGAAATAATTGAATTGTTTAAGAAGCTTATAAAGGACTCGAATATAGAATTTAAAAATGAAAGCACAGTTAAAGATTTAGAAAAAAATGAAGATTTATTTAAAATAATATCTAATTCTGGAGTAGATTATGCAAAAAATCTTGTTATAGCTTGTGGCGGTATGAGCTATAAAGTAACTGGTTCTAATGGCGATGGCTATAAACTTGCGCAAAAGTTTGGACATAGCATAAAGCCAATAAAAGCCTCACTTGTTGCAATGAATACAAGTTTAAGTAAAGAGGATAGACTTGAGCTTATGGGACTATCACTTAGAAATGTAGAAGTAAAAGTCATAAATCAAAAGAAAAAGACTATATTTACTGAATTTGGAGAGATGCTCTTTACTCACTTTGGTATATCTGGCCCAATAATACTGAGCGCATCCTCATATATGAAAGATGATGAAGATTATACTATCTATTTAGATTTAAAACCTGCACTAAATGAAGAACAGCTAGATAATAAGCTTCTTATGCTATTTGAGGAAGAGCACTTAAAATCCATTGGCAAAGTGCTAGAGAATCTTCTTCCAAAAAAATTAATAAATATATTTCTAAAAGCTATTGACTTAGATTATTATAAAAAGGCATGTGAGATTACAAAGGTTGAAAGAATTGCTATTATCAATAATCTTAAACACTTCAATCTTAAGTACGACTCTTTAAGAGATATAGATGAAGCGATAATCACTGCAGGCGGAGTTAACGTAAAGGAAATTGATCCTAAGACTATGGAGTCAAAATTAATAAATAAGCTATATATAGTTGGTGAAGTTTTAGATATAGACGCTTTAACAGGTGGATATAACTTACAAATAGCATTTTCAACAGCTTATCAAGCAGCAATGAGCATTGAGTAGGTGATGGTGTGGTAGTAATTAGAGGAGCAGTAGATGCTCAAAATACGGCTAGTTCAATAATTAATCAAAGCAAAATTTTATTAGAAGAGATAATAAAGGCGAATAATTTAAATAAAAAAGAGATTAAATGCATTTTATTTACAGTAACTCAAGACTTAGACAAGGCATATCCAGCTCTTGCTGCTAGATACATTGGCCTAAATGATACAGCTTTGATATGCTTAAACGAAATGCTTGTAGATGGACAAATGCAAGGTGTTATAAGAGTAAGCCTATTTTATAATGCTGACATAGATAAAAAAGATGTATATTTAGGCAAAACGCAAAGCTTAAGAAAGGATAAATATATGAGTAACAATATAAAAGTGGCTATAGATGGTCCAACAAGTGCTGGCAAAAGCACTATAGCTAAGCTATTAGCAGAAAAACTTAAGATTAATTATGTAGATACTGGTTCAATGTATAGAGCACTAACACTAAAGGTTTTAAACAATAATATTGATCCTAAATCTGAAGAAGATGTTGTGGCCTTAGCTGAAAAAACTAAGATAGATTATTTTGAAAACCATATCTTCCTAGATGGGCTTTGTGTTGATGATAAGATAAGAAACGAGCGTATCGATAAAAACGTTTCCTACGTTTGTCAATATAGAGATGTAAGAAAAAGACTAGTAAGTTTGCAACGTGAGATAGCTTCTAATTCATCTGTAATCATGGATGGCCGTGATATAGGTACAGTTGTTTTAAAGGATGCCGACTACAAGTTCTTTTTAACAGCTTCAGCAGACGTAAGAGCAAAAAGAAGATACAAAGAATACTTGGAAAAAGGTTTAGAAGTTAATTTTGATGATATCAAAAAGGATCTTATCCGTAGAGATGACTACGACTCACATAGAGAAGTAGATCCACTTGTAAAAGCAAGTGATGCTATCGAAGTTAACACAGATGATAAGAACATCGAAGAAACAGTTGAGCTTATGCTTTCTTATATAAATGGAGATAAATAATGTATAAAGTCATTAGATTTGTTGGAATAATAATTTGCAGAACATTATTCAGATTTGAAATAAAAGGCAAGGAAAATTTAAAACAAGATACAAATTTTATAGTCGCAGGCAATCATAGATCAAACTGGGACCCCATATTTGTAGCGATGAATTTAGGTACAAACGTAGCTTTCTTCGCAAAAAAAGAACTTTACGAAAACCCATTTACAAGGTTTATACTTAATAAATCTAACGCTATAAAAGTAGATAGGGAAAAAGCTGATATCAAAGCTATAAAAGATGTTATGAGAACACTTAAGAATGGCAATAATTTGATTTTCTTCCCAGAAGGCACTAGAAATGTTGATGGAACAGCAAAGGCAAAAGATGGCATACACTTGATTGCAAAAAGAACTGGCACAAACATCGTCCCTTGCCATATTGAATCGAGCTACAAAATTTTTTCTAAAGTTAAAATGACTTTTGGTGAAATAATTGATGTAGATGAATTTGAAAAGCTAGAAGGAGATTTCTCCGAAAACTTAATGGATAGGATAGCATCGTTATAATGAAGATATATTTAGCAAAGTACTACGGCTTTTGTTCAGGTGTTAGATTGGCTGTAAAAAAAGCAAATGAGTTTTTAGAAGAAAACAAAGAAGCGGAGATAGTTGGTGACTTAATTCACAATCAAACAGTTATCGATGATTTTTCTAGACGTGGGCTAAAAAAAATTGATGATTATAAAAAAATATTTTCAAATAATATAATCATACGCGCACATGGTGAAACCATTGAAAACACTAAGCTCCTAGAGGATAATCACAAAAATATTTGCGATACAACTTGTATAAAAGTAAAAAATATTCACGAATTAGTGGAAAAATATTCAAATATAGGTTATAATGTTATTATAGCGGGTGATAAAGAACATCCAGAAGTAAAAGCTATAATTTCTCATTCTAAAACAGAAGCAATCGTCATTAAGGATTTATATGAAGCTAAAGAAATTATTGGCTTAAATCATATTGCATTCTTTGCACAATCAACATTCATTCATGATAAATTTGATAAGATGTCAAAGTGCTTAGAAGAGCATAATGAGGATGTGCTTGTATTTAACACTATATGCAACGCTACTGAAAACAGACAGAAGGCTGTTAGAGAGCTTGCAAATAAAGTAGATATGGTTTTAGTCTTTGGATCAAATTTCAGTTCAAATACTAAAAAATTGTATGAGATTTCGAAAACTATTAATCCTAAAACATATTTACTTGAAAATATTCATGAGCTGGACATGAGTTTAATAAAACCAGATTATAATATTGGTATTACAGCAGGTGCTTCGGTACCTGATGATATAATTAAGGAGGCAATTAAAGTAATGGAAAATTTAAACCACGATGAAACAATGAAAAAGGAGGATGCTAAAGAAACAAAAAAAGATGAAATGATTAAAGCTATTGATGATTCTTTCAAGAGAATATCAAGAGGCGAAATCATTGAAGGTGAAGTTCTTTATGTAACTGACAACGATGTTAGTGTTAACATCAACTTTAGAAGCGACGGTATAATCAAAAAAGAAGATCTAGCTGAAGAAGATGTTAATCCAAAGGATCTATATAAACAAGGCGATAAGATCAAAGTTTATGTAGTTAAGATTGACGATGGAGAAGGTAACGTAGTTCTATCAACTAAGAAGTTGAAAGAAATGGAAGTTTGGGAAAAGATTGAAGAAGTTAAGGAAAGAGACGAAGTAGTTTCTGTAAAAGTTAAATCTGTCACTAAAGGCGGCTTGATTGTTAACTATAGCGGAATCCAAGGATTTATACCAGCTTCATTAGTATCAGTTAGATATAAAGAAAACCTTGAAGAATTTGTTGGACAAAATCTAGACGTTGTAATTATCGACGTTGATATAAATAAAAGAAGATTAGTATTCTCTAGAAAAGCTGTTGAAAAGAAAGAGCTTGATAAGAAGAGAGAAGAAGCTTGGGAAAACATCAAAGAAGGAGAAATAGTCAAAGGTATAGTAGCTAGAATCGTTGATTATGGTGCTTTCATTGACCTAGGCGGAATCGATGGCTTAGTACACATCACAGACCTTACATGGGGAAGAATTAGAAATCCTAAGGAAGTTTTAAAACAAGGTGAAGAAATTGAAGTTAAAGTTTTATCAGTAGATAAAGAAAGAAATAGAATTTCACTTGGATTAAAACAAACAGTACCTGAACCATGGACAGTATTTACAGAAAAATACCACGAAGGCGATGTTGTTGAAGTAGAAGTTGTTAATATTGAATCATACGGTGCTTTTGTTAGAATTATGGAAGGCGTAGATGCTTTACTACACGTTTCACAAATTTCTCATAAGAGAGTTAATGATCCAAAGGACGTATTAAAAGTTGGCGATCGCTTCGAAGTTATGATTACTGAAATTCATGAAGACAAGAAGGTTAGCGTATCTAAGAGAAGACTTGAAGAACCAGTAGAAGAAGAACAAGAATACGAAGAAGAAGCTCCAGCAGCTGAAGAAGTTCATGAAGAAGAAAAACCTGAAGTTGAAGAAAAAGAAGTAAAGGAAGCTGAAGTAAAAGAATTACCTGTACAAAATGATGACTTATCAGAAGATA
Source organism: Fenollaria sp. C0166D3 (assembly GCF_056590255.1). Taxonomy (NCBI): domain Bacteria; kingdom Bacillati; phylum Bacillota; class Clostridia; order Eubacteriales; genus Fenollaria; species Fenollaria sp. C0166D3. The sequence continues at coordinate 143,301 of NZ_JBWPVU010000001.1, read as the reverse complement.
TGGGTTCGTTATTTAAAAATGCAATAGAAAATTCTGAATCAGAAGAACAATAATAATTGATTTTTAAAGGCACGCCTAGGCGTGCCTTTAATTAGTTAGGAGTAAGACATATATTGAATAATATAAAAAAATATATCGATGATTATCAAAGTAAATATAAAAAATCACCAAGCTTTATGATTAAAACCTATGGCTGTCAGATGAACGAGCGTGACAGCGAGTCTATAAGCTGGATACTATCTAATCTTGGCTTTGTAGAGACAGATGATATGATTGAATCTGACATAGTTATATTCAATACATGCGCTGTTAGGCAAAATGCAGAGAATAAACTATTAGGCAACTTAGGTGATTTAAAGCATCTAATGGAAGCAAATAATTTAAAAAAAATCATTATGGTTTGCGGCTGTGTTATGGAGATTGACTCTTCAAGAGAGTTTCTAGAAGAAAAATTCAAACACGTAGACATCATATTTGGAACTAATTCCATTGCCATTTTAGAAGATTTGCTTGAAGAACATCTATCTACAAAAAAACAAGTTATCAATATTGATCAAATCAATCTAAAGACAAGAGAAAAGATTGGTCAAAACAGAAGATATAATTTCAAATCTTATGTTAATATCATGTATGGCTGCGATAATTTTTGTACATATTGCATTGTACCATACACTAGAGGCAGGGAAGTATCAAGAGAGGCTAAGGATATAGTAGCTGAGGTCAAGCACCTTGTTGATGGCGGCGTAAAAGAAGTGACACTTCTTGGTCAAAATGTTAACTCATATGGAAAAACATTAGAGCCTCAAATTTCATTTACTGAGCTTATCTATAAGATTGCTGATATCGATGGACTTGAGAGAATTAGGTTTATGACATCTCATCCTAAGGATATATCCAAAGAGCTTATATATGCTTTTGATGAGATAGACAAACTTATGCCATTCTTGCACATACCAGTGCAATCTGGCTCAAATAGAATACTTAAGCTTATGAATAGAAAATACACTAGAGAAGATTATCTAGAAAAGATAGAGCTTATTAAATCCTTAAAACTAGATATTGCCTTATCTACAGACCTTATAGTAGGCTTTCCAGACGAAAGTGATAGGGATTTTGAAGATACTATTGATCTAATTAAAACTGTTGGCTATGATCAAGCGTTTACCTTTATATATTCAATAAGACCAGGTACTCTTGCTGCTAAGATGGAAAATCAAATTCCTGATGATATTAAAAACGCTAGACTACAAAAACTTATTGATGTACAAAACGATATTAGCTTAGAAAAGAACAAGAAATACCTAGGTCAAACACTAAATGTATTAGTAGAAGGAACATCTTCAAAGGATGATAATTTCTACTCAGGTAGATCAGAAGAGTTTAAATTAGTTAATTTTAAAGCAAATGAAGAAGATATTGGCAATATTATTAAAGTAAAAATAAATGATGTTAAATCATTTTCTATGAATGGTGAGAAAGTTGAAGATAGATAAAGACAAATTGTCTCCTATGATGAGGGAGTATGTAGAACTTAAGGAAAAGAATCAAGACGCTATAGTGATGTATAGGATTGGAGACTTCTTTGAAATGTTTTTCGACGATGCTATTGAAGCGAGCGAGATACTTGATTTAGTCTTAACAGGACGCGACTGCGGTCTAGATGAAAGAGCGCCTATGTGCGGCGTGCCCGCTAAAGCTGTTGACGTCTACATCAATAAGCTTGGTCAAAACAATAAAAAAGTTATAATTGTCGATCAAGTAGAAGACCCAAGACTAGCTCAAGGCCTAGTTAAAAGAGACATAGTAAAGATAGTTACACCAGGAACAACATCAAGCGAAGAAGAGCTAAATAAGTATATCATCTACCTATATATAGACGATATGGGCGCATCAATCGTTAAGTGTGACTATCTAACTGGCGATATTGATGCTCATGACAATATTCTTAAGGGCAGTATCTATGAGATTGTTGACAGCATTTTTAAATACAATGTTGCAGAAGTCTTTATAAATGATGATTACGCTAATCTTGATGCTCTTATCAAATACTTCGAGAAAAAATCACTAGAGTATGTTAAGACTTATAAAGTAGAAAAAAATCTTGATGATATCGTAGTCATTTTAAAAGATAATCATAATATTAGCCTTAAGAAAAATGAATATAGAAAAGCTATTGCTATCTATTATCTTATAAATTATCTTGAATACACTCAAAAGAATGATTTGAAGCACTTTAAGTTTGAAAATATCAATGATGATGTCAAGACAATGGTCCTAGATGATCAAACTAGATTAAATCTAGAGATTGATTCATCTTATAATACTAAATCAAAAACCTTATTTGATATACTTAATGATACAAAGACAGCTATGGGCTTAAGATACCTTAAAAATGCCATGCTAAAACCGCTTGTCAACGCTAGCGATATAAACGAAAGGCTTGATTTAGTCGAATATTTTTATAAAAATGAGATGGAAATGACAGGAATAAGAAATTATCTTAAAAATATTCGTGACGTAGACAGAATTTCAAACAGAATCAATGAGATGACAGTTACAAAGCAAGATATGCTAAGGCTTAAGGACTATATTATCTACGCTGAAAACTCTGTAGCTCTTATAAAAGATGAAAATATTAAAGATAATTTCAAATTTTATGACTTAAATGACTTAGTTAAACTAATAGATATTGCCATTGATTCAATGGATAGTGACTATATAATTAAGCTTAACTATAACGCAGAGCTAGATAAATACAGAAGCTTGCAAAATGATTCATTAAAAGAGATACTTCTTCTTGAGGATAAGGATAGAAAAAATACTAAGATTAAAAATCTGAAGATAAAGTATAACAAGATACTTGGTTATTTCTATGAGGTTACTAAATCTAACTTAAATATGGTTCCTGAGTACTTTATTAAAAGAGCTACTCTTGTTAATAGTGAAAGGTTCGTAACTGAAGAGCTTAAGGCTCTTGAAACAGAGATACTTACAGCGAAAGATAGATTTGAATCACTAGAGAAAGAACTATTCAATGATATTAAAAATAAATTATTAGATAGTTTATCTAGGATAAAGAACTTAAGTGAGAAGATTGCATATCTTGACTTTATAGTTAATCTCGCTTATATAGCTAGGAAAAATAAATATGTAAGAGCAAGTATAAGTGATGAAGATCTTGTATTAAAAAATTCAAGGCATCCAGTTATTGAGAAGAATCTCAAAGATACAGCCTTTATTGAGAACGATGCATACTTTGATAGCAATAAGTATATAAAAGTCATCACAGGGCCAAATATGAGCGGTAAATCAACTTATATGAGGCAGATAGCTATATCTTTATACTTAAATCAAATAGGCTCCTTCGTTCCAGCGAGCGAGGCAAAATTACCTATAGTAGATAGGATTTTTACTAGAATAGGCGCATCAGATGATATTTCTAGAGGCAATTCGACATTTATGGTCGAGATGAAAGAAGTAAATGAGATACTTAAATTTGCTAGCAAAGATAGCTTCATCGTTTTAGACGAAGTAGGTAGAGGAACTAGCACTAACGATGGCTTATCCATTGCCTTTGCTATACTTGAATATATATCAAAGAAGATTAAGGCTAAGACCATATTCAGTACGCACTATCACGAGATACCTCATTTAACTGAAAAGTTTAAAAATGTTGAGCAAATATCTATGGATATATTAGAAGATGGCGAAGATCTTATATTCTTAAGAAAGATTAAAAACGAAGCGCAAGACAAGAGCTACGGCATATACGTAGCAAAGCTTAGTGGTATCAATGATAATGTTATATCAAGCGCTCAAGAGATGATGGATAGGCTTGAATACCAAGATCTTAGCGTTAGAAAAAAAGAGAAAGAAACGACTAACATTAGCCTAGATGAATACAAGTACAGGTCTTATGTTGATTCAATCAAGGCTATCAACATTAACGCAATGACCCCAATGGATGCTCTAAATGAGCTAAATAAGATAATTGAAAGAGCAAAAAAAATAGGTGATTAGATGATAAAAGTACTATCAAAAGAAACAGTTGAAAAGATAGCTGCAGGTGAGGTTATAGAAAGACCAGTTTCAGTTGTCAAAGAACTTGTAGAAAATTCAATAGATGCTGGCGCTACGAATATCATTATAAAGATATATGATGGCGGCAAAAGAAAGATATCAATCTCCGATAATGGCAGTGGAATTAACAGAGAAGACGTTAATCTTGCCTTTATTAAGCATTCTACGAGCAAAATCGAGAATGTTGATGACTTATATAGGATACACACTATGGGTTTCAGAGGCGAGGCATTGGCAAGCATCAAGGCCATAAGCAATGTTACACTTATAAGTAAGACTGAAGATGAAGAGATTGGCTCTAAAATAAGCTTTTTTAATGGCAATAAAAGGATAGAGAATATTTCCACTAATAAAGGTACGTCCATAATAGTCGAAGATATCTTCTATAATATTCCAGCAAGAAAAAAATTTCTAAAAAAAGATACTTATGAGTCAAATCTTATAAATGATCTTCTTTATAGGCTTGCTATAGCAAATCCTAGTATAGGCTTTAAATACATGAATAATGATAAGGTCATCTTTGACTTATTCAGTGATCAAAGCTTATACGAAAGAATTAACAGCCTTTATGGTTATGATACAGCCATAAATATGAAGGAAGTCAATATCGAAAGCGATAAGTTTAAGATTAGAGGCTATATATCAAATAATCTTCTATATAGAAGCAATAAAAAGAATCAGCTTTTATATATAAATAATAGAACTGTTAAAAATGACGCTATAAATAAAGTAATAAATGAAGCTTACAAGTCTACTATACCTTTGAATAGATTTCCAGTCTTTTTCTTATTTATAGATATAGACCCTAGTATGCTTGATGTTAACATACATCCAGCTAAGACAGAGGTTAAAATACAAGACATGGATGAACTACTTATTTTGCTTAACTCTAATCTAAAACGCGTCATCAATAGCGATGTTGAGCTTAAGATAGCTTTTTCTGATAAAAAAGATGAGAGGGAAGAGGAGACTAAGCTTAATATAGTTGAAAAAGATGAAGAGGATAGCAATGAAGCCGTGATAATTACTTATGAAGATGACACTAGTACTCAAGATAATTCAGTTTATGCCAAATCTACTGATACTAAGTATGATGATGAATTTATAAGTAAGGAAGATAGCGATATAGATGAAAATAATGCAGATATACCAGTTTTTGATGATGACGAGTTCATAAATGACATAAATTTATTACAAAATAGAAATAAAGATATTAAAAAGTCTTCACAAGAATATGAAGAGATATTAATATTTGACGAAAGAACGGAAGATGATAAAAACAGAATAGTCATGGATGAGATTAATATACTTGATGCTTATAAGATAGAAGGCGTTTTATTTAATACCTTTATACTGCTTTATGACTACAATAATGACTTTGTAGTTATGATAGATCAACATGCGGCGCACGAAAGAATTCTTTACGAAGAATTTTCTGAAAAGTTCAAGAATTCTAAGGTAAATTCACAATATATAGAAGGCGTAAGTCCTATAAAGCTTACAGTTAATGAAGAAGAAACTATAAAAGAAAACATGGATCTACTTAATAAGTTTGGCTTTACTATAGATATATATCCTGATCATAACGTAGTTGTAAGAAGCATACCTATCATATTTGGTGGTAATTACAGTCTTGACTTAATTAAGGATATAATCGGTATATTAGATGAAGAAAAGACTAATATCTATGATTATAAAGTTGAAAAGATTATGAAGTATGCTTGTAAAAATGCTATTAAGGCTGGAGATAAGATCTCTAATATCGAAATAGATAAGCTTATAGAAGACCTTAAGAAGTGCAAATATCCAACAACTTGTCCTCATGGTAGGCCAAGTATGATTATACTTAAGAAGAACATGATTGAAAAGATGTTCTTTAGGATACAATAATGAAAGAAAAAATAATAATTATATCAGGACCAACTGGTATTGGAAAATCAAAGGTCGCTGTTGAGCTCGCTAAAAGGATTGGCAATGCTGAAATCATCTCATCTGATTCAATGCAGATATATAAAGAAATGAGCATCGGTACTGCAAAAGTCACTGACGAAGAGATGTCTGGCATTAAACATCATATGATAGACGAAGTGAGTATTCATGATAATTTCTCTGTTTACGATTATCAAAAGAAGGCAAAAAAGCTAATTAGTGATATGAATGAGCGCGGTACAATCCCTATAATCATAGGTGGAACGGGTCTATATATCAATTCCTTATTATATAAGCTAGACTTTAGTAGTGAAGCTGAAGATAAAGAGCTTAGAGAAAAGCTTAACAAAGAAGCAGAACTATATGGCAAAGAGCATTTATATAATAAATTAAAAGAGCTTGATCCAGAATATACTGAAAAGCTTAGTGTGAATGATACTTTCAGGATCATTAGAGCTTTAGAGGTTATATACAAGAGCGGCAATAAATACAGCGAAGAGAACAAAAACTTCAGAGAATACAATGACGAATACGATAAGCTAATCTATATACTTCAAACAGATAGAGAGCTTTTATACGATAGAATAAATAAAAGAGTTGACAAGATGTTTGCAGCTGGTCTCTTAGATGAAGTTAAAGACATCATAAAGGATATGAGTAGTGAAGAAATTGCTTCAAATAGAGCTCTGCTCGCTATTGGATATAAAGAGCTTATAAGCTATCTGCAAGGTGAAATTACTTACGAAAGAGCTGTAGAGCTAATCAAGCAAAAGTCTAGGAACTACGCAAAAAGACAGTTAACATGGTTTAGACGTGAAAGTGAAGCAAATTTCATTGATATGAACTTTGAAGATATAGACAAAACAGTTAATACAATATACAATGACATAATGAAAAGGTGGAAGAATGAATAATATTTACAAAAAATACGATTTATCAGACGCTGTCATAAATTTAGTTAATGACGCAAGTGATGAATTAAGCGAAACATACAAAGAGTATGAAAAAAATAAAGAGATTAATCAAATTAAAGTTATACATGCTATGCAAAAAAATAACTTAGCTGCATCAGACTTTTATTATGCAAGCGGTTATGGCTATGGTGATATCGGTAGAGACAAAATAGAAGAAATATTTAAAGATATCTTTAATGCAGAAGACGCTTTAGTAAGAACTTCTATAGTTTCAGGTACTCATGCTATATATATAATGCTTTCTTCGATTCTTGATCATGGAGATGAATTTATATACGTAACTGGCACTCCTTATGACACTATACAAAAAAGTATAGGCCTAATTGGCGATTTAAGGGACTCATTAATGAAAAAAGGTATAATGTATAGCCAAGTGGAGCTAAAAGGCGCTACGATCGATTTTGAGGCCTTAGAAGCGAAAATCGCAAAAAACACCAAAGCTATAGTCGTGCAAAGGTCAATTGGCTACGAATTTAGAAAGGCAATCAATCTTCACGCAATAAAAGATGATATGCTTAAGTTTAAAGAGAAGCATCAAGACATTGTTATAATGTATGACAATTGCTATGGTGAATTTACCGACAGTATTGAGCCAACAGATATTGGTGCAGATATTATAGCTGGATCACTTCTTAAAAATCTTGGCGCTGGCATAAGTTTAGGTGGCGGTTACTTAGTAGGAAGAAAAGATCTTATAGAACTAGCTGCAGACCGTTTATATGCACCAGGCCTTGGTAAAGAGCTAGGCTTATCTTACGGCACGCTTAGAACGACATTACAAGGCTTATACATGTCGCCACGAGTAGTATGTGAAGCTCTTAAGACACAAAGCTTATTCTCATATGTGTTCACAAAGCTTGGCTTTGAGTGCACGCCAGAATTTAACGAGCACAAATCAGATATAGTTTGTGCAATAAAGTTCAAAGACCCAGACATACTTATTAAGTTCTGTAAATCGATACAAAAAGCGGCTTGCGTTGATTCATTCTTAACGCCAGAGCCTTGGGACATGCCAGGCTATGAGAATAAAATAATTATGGCGTCAGGCAGCTTTATAGATGGCTCATCCATAGAAATATCTGCTGATGGTCCTATAAGAGAGCCATATATAGCTTATTTCCAAGGATCAATGTCTTTAGAACAAGGAAAATTAGGCTTAATGATAGCCTTACAAGACCTAGTAGACGCAGGGAAGATATCATTATAATAAAATATAAGCAAAATAAAAGTATTAGAGCGAATCTAATACTTTTTTCTATTGGCTAATGGATTATTTTCTATTGATTTTTTAAGGGTGCTATTATCAAGATGGGTATATATCTGTGTTGTAGCAACTGATGTGTGACCAAGTATCTCTTGCAAGGACCTTATATCTACTGAGCCATATTTATACATAAGGGTAGCGGCAGTATGTCTTAATTTGTGGACTGTAAACTTGTTTTTGTCAAGGCCAGCCTCAAGTAAGTACTTATCAAACATGTACTGAACAGCGCGGTTTGACATACGAACCTTCTTTTGAGAGATGAATAGGGCGTGTTTATCACTTTCTTTAACATCTTTCGGTCTCAGTTCAATATAGTCCTTTATTGCGCTAAAGGTAGCATCATTTAAATATATTTGTCTTTCTTTATTGCCTTTACCAACAACATTGATGTATCTATCATCATTAATAGAGTCTAAATTAAGGCTAGTAAGCTCAGATATACGCAAGCCGCAGTTTAAAAACAGCATAATTATAGCATAGTCACGATTACGCATTTCATTATTTTCATTCTTCATAATGGTATTTAATAGCGTTTCGCATTGATTAAGACTTAAGTATATTGGTAGACGCTGATCAATTTTAGGCATTTCTAACTCATCAGCAACGTTGTTGTCAATGAGATTAACTTTCATTAGGTAAGCATATAGAGCATGAACTACAGCAGCTTTTCTATATTTACCATAGTTAGTGTTATCAAGATCTTCATCAGCGTAGGATATAAATGCATATAGATCATTAATTTGAAGCTTTTTAATGTCATCAACAGTAACAGCTGTATAATAATATTCATCGTTTTCATCTAAAATTTCTAAACGAATAGCGACAAAGTTAAGAAAGGATTTTAAATCATAATAATAACTTTGAATGGTATTAGGAGACAAACCCTTAACTGATTTTAAATATCCTAAAAAGTCTTTTATGTAGTTAGGATCGTTTTTTTGTGTAATTGCCATATATTTGAAGCCCCTTTCGATATTATGTGTTTATGTCACTAAATTTATATTTAGCGACATTTTATCTAAATCTATTATACCACCCTTTTATATAAATGTCAAAGCTTTTTTAATAAATTTTGATTTATACTTAATCTTCATTACTATATTTATATCATTAATCCTATATAAAGATTTTAGCAAATAAAAAATGTGTAGACTTTTTATCTACACATTTTATTTAAATACTATTTTGCATAATCAGTACTTCTTGTTTCTCTAATGACAGTAACTTTTATTTGTCCTGGATATTCCAAATTTTCTTCAATTTGCTTAGCAATATCGCGGCTCATTAAAAGCATTTTATCTTCATCTATAACTTCAGGTTTAACCATTATCCTGATTTCTCTACCAGCTTGTATAGCATATGACTTTTCGATACCTTCGAATGAATTAGCTATACCCTCTAGTGTTTCTAGCCTCTTGATGTACGATTCTAATGTTTCTCTTCTAGCACCTGGTCTTGCAGCAGATATTGCGTCTGCAGCTTGAACGATAACAGCTTCAACTGTTGTTGGCTCTTCGTCACCATGGTGTGATCCGATGATGTTTAGAATTTCTTTGTTTTCCTTATATCTCTTGCAAGCATTTACACCTATTTCAACATGACTTCCCTCCATTTGTTGGTCAATGGATTTACCTATGTCATGAAGTAGGCCTCCTCTTCTAGCAAGTCTTATGTCTGCACCAAGCTCTTCTGCAATAGTTGCCGATAGTTTAGCAACTTCTATAGAGTGCTCAAGTACATTTTGACCATAGCTTGTTCTAAATTTAAGTCTACCTAATAGTTTTACTAGCTCAGGATGTAAGTTACGTACGCCGGCTTCGATAACGGCTCTTTCACCTTCTTCTTTTATAACTGTCTCTACCTCGACCTTAGCTTTGTTGACCATCTCTTCAATCCTAGCAGGATGAATTCTTCCGTCAGCTATAAGTTTTTCTAAAGCAATTTTGCAAATCTCTCTTCTAATTGGGTCAAAACTTGATAATACTACTGCTTCCGGTGTATCGTCTATGATTAGATCTACTCCGGTTAAAGTTTCTAGTGTTCTTATATTTCTACCTTCTCTACCGATGATTCTTCCCTTCATCTCGTCATTTGGTAGGTTAACAACATTAACACTAACTTCAGTTACATAGTCAGATGCATTCTTTTGAATAGCGTCAGCTATGATTTCTCTAGCATTCTTTTGTGCTTCTTCTTTAGCTTCATATGTAGCTTGTCTGATATAAGTAGCACACTCATGAGTCATTTCCTTTTTAACTTCATCCAAGATAATGTCTTTTGCTTCTTGGGTACTCATTTTGGAAACGCGCTCAATTTCTTTTCTTCTTTCTTCAATTAATTGTTCAACTTCTTCTTCTTTCTTGCTTAGAGAGTTCATCTTATTCTTAAGTTGTTCTTCCTTCTTTTCGTAAGATTGTGTTCTCTTGTCAAGATTTTCTTCTTTGTTGATCAATCTTTTTTCCGATTTTTTCAGTTCGATTTCTTTTTCTTTTGCTTCTTTGTCGAGGTCATTTCTTAGTTTGTGAATTTCTTCTTGGGCAGATAGTATCTTCTCTTTAGCTTCTTGACTTGCTTTGTTCTTTGCATCTTCGATAATTCTACTTGATTCGATTTCAGCACTTTTAATCTTCTTCTCGCCTAGAATCTTTCTAATTATATATCCTATGATAAATCCAAGAACTATAGCAATTAAAGCTGTAATCAGTACTTCGCCTGTTAAAAACTTATCCAAACTTAAAACACCTCCTATTAAATTTTATTGGTTTTAAGCATCACGCTTAAAGCTATTATAACACATTTTTGATTTATTAGCAAGTTTTTAGTATGATAAATATAGATATTTTTTATAGCAAAGCTATATCTATAAAAAATAAGACTAAACATCTTGTCTAGCCTTATACAATATATTTATTATAGCATTGGTGAAAACAATCTAGTTATTGACTCTTTAATCTTGGCAACTCTTGATCTTTGATTGTATCTATCAAGAGTTAGCTCTTTCGACTCTTCCATATCCCTCAAAAACTGTTCACTTAATAATGCATTTGTATCTTTATCATAAAAAATCAGATTCGCTTCAAAGTTTAACGAGAAACTTCTAATATCAAAGTTAGCTGTTCCTACCGTGCATATATCATCATCTTTAACAACTTGTTTAGCGTGTAAAAAGCCTTTTCCATACTCATAAACCTTTACTCCGTCTTCAAGCAGCTGTCCTACATAGCTTTGCGTTGCCCAATATACAAAGAAGTGATCTGGTTTATCTGGTATCATGATTCTAACATCAACACCTGATAAAGCAGCTATCCTAACTGCTTCAAATATAGATTCATCAGGAACAAAGTACGGACTTTGTATCCACAGCCTTGTTTTAGCCGTGCTAATCATTTTTAAATAAATGTTTCTTATATTCTCATACATAGAGTCTGGACCTGATGTTACTAGCTGCATTCTGCTTAAAGTCTTAATGTCATGATTTTTATAAAATTCACCTTTTGTTTTAATCTTAGTAGCAAATCTATAGTCAAAGTTAAATCTTCTTAGGTACTCTTCAACTATGTCCCCTTCTAATCTAAAATGAGTATCTCTCCAAAATCCAAATTTTTTATCATTGTTAATATACTCATTACCAACATTAAAACCGCCGCTATATGCAATTTTACCATCAATAACAACTATCTTTCTATGATTTCTATAGTTGAATCTTGTAGTAAATTTAGAGAAAAATAATGGGAAGAACGAGTCTACTTCGCCACCTAATCTTTTAAACTCTATAAAGTGTCTTTTTCTGATGCTTCTAGAACCAACTGCGTCGACGAGTATCCTTACCTCTACCCCTTCTTTTAACTTTTGATTAAGAAGGCTTATAAGCTCCCTTCCTAGTTCATCTGTTTTAAAGATGTAGTACTCTATATAGATGTATTCTTTCGCATTCTTGATGTCTTCAAATAAGTCTTTAAACTTATCTTTTCCATCAAAGTAAAATTTAATGTCGTTATAATCGGTAAAAGCGGAATCGCTTGTTGCTAAGCATAAATTTATTAAATCTTTTTGATCTGCATTTAGGCTATCTGAATTACTTAGAGCTATATACTTTTTTTGATGTTCAATAAGTCTTTTCTCTTGCTCATCTAGCATCATCTTTTCATCAAAAGTTTTTCTCTTTCTGTAATTAAGTCCAAAGAACATATAAAGTATAAAGCCAACAAATGGCAAATAAAGTAGTATCATTAACCATAGCCATGTTGACTTTATATTCTTTCTTTCTTTAAAAACTATGAATAAGCCTAATAGCAAGTTTAATAAATAACCAATTAAAACTTGTAATGAGACATCCATCGCATTATCTCCTATTTCTTAGTATTTTTTGATTTATACCTCTTGTTTGTATCTAATATTTTCTTTCTAATTCTAATAGATTTTGGTGTTACTTCTATTAGCTCATCATCTTCAATGAATTCAAGAGCTTCTTCAAGTGATAATACTCTTGGTGGGCTAAGTCTGATGGCATCATCAGAGCCCGCTGCTCTTGTATTAGTCATTTGTTTCTTCTTAGTAACGTTAACCTCTATATCAAGGCCCTTTGGATTTTCTCCAACAACCATGCCTTCATAAACTTCAGTTTGTGGTCCTATGAATAATATACCTCTGCCTTGAGCAATATTTAGTCCATAGCTTGATGCAACACCTGTTTCAAAGGCAATTAGTGATCCGGTAGTTCTTGTAGGTATCTCTCCTTTATATGGCTCATAGCCTAAGAAGCTCGAGTTTATAATACCTTCGCCGTGTGTATCAGTCATAAACTCGCCTCTGTATCCAATTAAGCCTCTTGCAGGCATCTTAAATACTAGTCTAGAGTATCCAGCTGAGTTTTCTTTCATCTCTTGTAATTCAGCTTTTCTTCTTGATAATTTATCTATAACCGCTCCAACAAATTGTTCTGAAACGTCTACTGTAACCTTTTCCATAGGTTCAAGCTTCTTGCCATCCTCATCAGTTTTGAATAGTACTTGTGGTTTTGATAATTGAAGTTCATAGTCTTCCCTTCTCATTGTTTCAACTAAAACTGATAAGTGAAGCTCCCCTCTACCTGAAACCTTAAATGCGTCAGTTGAATCAGTTTCTTCAACTCTCAATGATACATTTGATTGTAGTTCCTTTTCTAGTCTTGTTCTTATTTGTCTAGATGTTACAAATTTACCTTCTCTTCCTGCAAATGGTGAATCATTAACAATGAAGTTCATAGAGATGGTTGGTTCAGATATCTTAACGAAGTCTAGTGCTTCTGGACATTCAGAATCAGCTATAGTATCGCCAATGGATATATCTTCAATACCAGTAACGGCAACTATTGCTCCGCCCTTTTGCTCATTTGTCTCAACTTTATCTAGACCAATGAATTCATAAAGTTTACCTATCTTAACTTTTCTTTGCATTTCTGGATGAAGCTTATTAACTAAGACAGCTTCTTGGCCATTCTTTATAGTACCTCTTTCAATCTTGCCTATACCAATTCTACCAACGTAGTCATTGTAGTCGATTGTTGATATTAGTAATTGTAGCGGCTCATCTTCGTTTGATTCAGGAGCCGGTATATGCTCGATGATGGCATCAAATAAATCGTCCATATTATCTTTTTCGATAGTCACTTGATTTGATGCGTAGCCTTTCTTAGCAGATGCAAAGATAAATGGAGCTTCTAGGGCTTCATCTTCAGCACCTAGTTCTATGAATAAGTCTAAAACTTCGTCGACTACTTGAACAGGTCTTGCTTCTGGTCTGTCAATCTTATTTATACACACAATAACTGGTAGGTTTAGCTCGAAAGCTTTCTTTAATACAAATTTTGTTTGTGGCATAGGTCCTTCAAAGGCATCTACAACTAAAACTACACCATTAACCATCTTTAGAACTCTCTCTACTTCACCACCGAAGTCAGCATGGCCGGGTGTATCAATGATATTAATCTTTTTACCGTTGTGTATAACGGCTGTATTCTTTGAAAGTATAGTAATACCACGTTCTTTTTCAAGGTCTCCAGAGTCCATAACCCTGTCTTGAACTACTTGGTTTTCCCTGAAAGTTCCTGATTGTCTAAGCATTTGATCGACCAAAGTTGTCTTACCATGGTCAACGTGCGCTATGATTGCTATATTTCTTAAATCTTCTCTTAACATATTATTCCTCCTAAACACTACCTTTTATTATAATACTTTTTTATAATAATTACAAGTATTTTACTCTCTATCATCAATAAAGCTTGAAAAAATAGTGCATTTTATACCATGTTCCAATCTAGCAACGCTATCTGTCAAGGCTTCAACTATCTTTAGTCCTCTTCCACCAAGGTCACAGGAAGCATTATTCGAGCATATGCTAAGAGTCCCGACCCCCTCATCTTCAACTCTAAGTTTTATTGACTCATTGCATATAGATATGTATAGCTTAACTTTTTTATCCTTGCTATATTGGTTGCCATGTGATGCGGAATTAAGCATAAGCTCATTAAGAACAAGCCTAATATTAAATATCATCTCATTAGGCAAATATTCATATAGATTTTCTACTATTCTATCTACAAATATCTCGACACTTTCAATATTTGAAGATACTGTTCCATAAAATTTATACATTATATCCTTCCTCTACTAATCTATTTATACCCGTGATAAAAAATTATTAAGCAAATTGTTACAAATTATCTGTTTTGGGTATAAATAAATCGAAAGGAAGGAGGTTGCATTATGGACAAATATGAATGCGATGCATGCGGTTATGTTTATGATCCTGAAATAGGTGATCCAGACGGAGGTATAGCTCCAGGAACAGCTTTTGAAGACATCCCTGATGATTGGGTTTGCCCAGTTTGTGGTGTTGGTAAGGACATGTTCTCTAAAATGTAACTAAGTAAATTAAAAGCCGAAGTGATTCGGCTTTTTCATTTTTATGATATAGTTAAAGGCGCTCTTATCAGTATTGATATAAGCGCCTTTCTTTTATTTTTATTAAATTATCTCTTCGAACTTATTTAGTACTTCTTTAACTCCTCTTTTGTCTTGCGAGGAAAATGGTATTAGTAAATCCTTATCTAAGTCGTTAAGTGATTTATTTATTATGCTTACTTGTTTTAGTATTTGTGATGATTTTAACTTATCTAGCTTATTAGCTATGATGAGATAGTCCGTTCCAGTTGATCTAATGTAATCATACATCATTAAGTCTAGCTTTGTTGGCTCATGCCTAATGTCAATTATTTGACAGATAAGAGCAATGTTTTGAGACTTAACAAGGTATTCTTCTATAATCTTCTTCCACTTCTCTCTTTCCTTCATGGATATTTTTGCATATCCATAGCCAGGAAGGTCAACTATTCTAAACTTATTATCCATATTATAAAAGTTAATAGTTCTAGTCTTTCCAGGTGAAGACGATGTATAAGCAAGTTTCTTTCTGTTAGTAAGCGCATTTATAAATGAGCTCTTGCCAACATTACTTCTACCAACTAAAACTATCTCCTTAAGACCATCTTTTGGGTAGCTTTTCTCATCAACTGCCATCCTCTCTAAGAAGGGTTCATTAATCTTAAGCATCTTTATCACCATCTATGAAAATAATTTTGCTAAGCTCTTTAAAGTTATTAACGTAATGTACATTAAGACTTTCTTTAATATTTTTTGGAAGCTTTTCAAAATCTTTCTTATTTTCCATAGGAAGAATTAAATCTCTAATCTTCATTCTCTTAGCAGCAAGGGCCTTTTCTTTAAGACCGCCAATAGCAAGGACATTACCTAATAGAGTAATTTCTCCAGTCATAGCAAAGTATCTGTTAATCTTTTGATCTGTCAAGGCTGATAGTATCGCCGTTGTTATGGTTATACCAGCACTTGGTCCATCTTTTGGTATAGCGCCCTCTGGTACGTGAACATGTATGTCGTAATCTTTGAACTTCTTTTTGTCAATATTAAAGTACTCGTAGTTAGCCTTTAAGTAGCTTATCGCTAATTGACAAGACTCTTGCATAACTTTACCAAGGTTACCAGTTATATTAAGTTTGCCATCACCAGGCATTAATTGAGCTTCAACGTTTATAGTATCGCCGCCTACCCTAGTCCATGCAAGACCTACAGCTTTACCAACGCTATCTTCTTTGTCGACTAGATTATATTCAAATATTGGTCCTTCTAGCAATTTATCAACAGTTTTTACATCAACTTTTTTAACTAGCTCATCATCCATATATTTTTTATAAACTAATTTTCTGATTATTGATTGTATCTTTCTTTCAAGCTCTCTTACACCCGACTCTCTTGTGTAATTATCTATAAGTCTATAAAGAGCTTCATCGTCAAATTTTATTGCATCTTTACTTAAACCAGCATTTTCTAAAGACTTTGGTACAAGATACTTCTTTGCTATATTAAGCTTTTCTTCGTCAGTGTAGCCCTCTATCCTTATTATTTCAAGCCTATCTAAAAGCGCTTCTGGTATAGTATCTAGCGAGTTTGCAGTAGTTATAAATAAAACTTCTGATAAATCATATGGAAGTTCTAAGTATCTATCAGTAAAGTCACTATTTTGAGAGCTGTCAAGCACTTCTAGCAGTGCACTCGATGGGTCTCCTCTAAAATCTTGGCCTATCTTATCTATCTCGTCAAATAAAAATACTGGATTTTTTGACTTAGCCTTCTTCATTAAAGAAATAATTCTTCCTGGCATTGATCCAACATAGGTCCTCATGTGACCTCTAATATCAGCTTCATCCTTAATGCCGCCTAGTGACATCCTAACAAAATTTCTGTTTGTAGCATTGGCTATAGAGTTAGCTATAGATGTCTTACCTACCCCTGGAGGCCCAACAAAGCATATGATAGAGCCTTTTATAGCTTTCTTATTATTAAGTATAGCAAGGTATTCAAGTATCCTGTCCTTAACATCTTTTAAGCCGTAATGATCCCTATCAAGTATCTCCTTAGCTAACTTTAAGTCCTTTGTATCCTTAGTTCTATTATTCCAAGGAAGGTCCTTAATTAACTCGATATATTGAAGTGTAGAAGGGTAATCAGGTGATGTCACTGGCGTTTGCTCAAGCTTCTCTATCTCCTTAAAAGCCTTCTCCTCTACTTCATTTGGAGCTTTTAATTTTTTAATATCACTTCTATATGCATCAAAAATATTTTTAGCTCCAGATTTATCCGCATTAAGTTCATTTTTTATAATCTTTAATTGTTCATGAAGGATGTAGTCTCTTTGATTTTTGTCCATGGCATCTTTTGTTTTATCTTGAAGTGTTTGTAAAACCTCAATTGTAACTATGGATTTATTGATAGTATCAATAACTATCTTAGTTCTTTCCTTCTTGTCAAGTGCATTATTATAATCTTGAGTAATTTTTTTATCAATATCAAGCCTTGAGAATATACTATCCAAAAACACATTGTAGTCAACATTACTTGGAACTATCCTGTCCTTACTTGATTGACTCTCCATAATAAGTGCATTTAACTTATCGAGTGCACTCTTAACTACCTCAGAGTATGTAATATTCTCAGGATTGTCAAATGAATAGTCGTTCTCGTCATTTAATTTTATAAGATCACCATAAACAATGCCATCGTTCTTAAAAACATTAGTCAAATAAACCTTAGATAGAGTTCTAAAATTCATCTTCATGTACTTATTGTTAGGAACTATGGATTCAATCTCAGCAAGTATACCTATCTCGTGAACTGATTTTGCGCTTGATATAGACTTTCTATTTGTTTTTAATTGAAAAACAGCAAAGATACCATTAGTCTTAGATGCCTTCGCTATAGAAGTAACCAAGTCTTCATTATCTAGATTGATACTGTAAAAATTATTACTAACAAGATTCAAATCTTGAATTGAAACGATAGGCACTTTAATGCCATCTTCACCATAGTCATCATCAAATGAAAAATTATCGATTATTTCTTCATAATTATCCATATCTTTCTCCTTTAATAAAAGGCCGAAACATATCTGTCCGGCCTTATTGAGCTTCTAAATAAGCAATCTGCTTAATCTATGAAACGATTTTTTCTTCTTTATCCTTATCGTCACTTTGATAAGTAAGCTTCTTCTTTCCATCTATAACAGAGCTATCTATCTTTAATGTTCCATCGTACTTCTTAGATGGAAGTTCATACATTATATCAAGCATTACTTTTTCAATAATACTTCTTAGTCCTCTAGCTCCAGTCTTCATCTCAATAGCTTTTTGAGCTATTCTTCTAACTGCATCGTCAGTAAACTCAAGCTCTGCGCCATCCATCCTAATAAGCTCTTGATATTGCTTAATAAGTGCGTTCTTTGGCTCTGTTAGTATCTTGACTAAATCATCTTCCTTAAGCTCGTTAAGAGTTACTGTAACTGGAAGTCTACCTATTAGTTCTGGTATTAAACCAAACTTCATTAAGTCTTCGCTCTCAACATGCTTTAAAGCTTCTGACTTTTGTTTAGATTTGTCGAAAATTTCTGATCCAAAGCCGTAAGACTTTTTATTAGTTCTCTTTGCAATAATGTCATCTAGTCCTTGGAAGGCTCCACCAACTATGAAGAGTATATTGCTTGTATCAACTTGAATAAACTCCTCTTGTGGATGCTTTCTCCCGCCTTGTGGTGGAACGTTAGCTATAGTTCCCTCTAAGATTTTTAAAAGAGCTTGTTGAACACCTTCCCCGCTAACATCTCTTGTGATTGAAACGTTTTCACTCTTCTTAGCTATCTTATCTATCTCATCTACATAGATTATACCTCTTTCGGCTCTATCTACATCGTAGTTTGCATTTTGGATAAGCTTAAGAATGATGTTTTCAACATCTTCGCCGACGTAGCCTGCTTCAGTAAGAGTAGTTGCATCACATATTGCAAATGGAACGTTAAGTATCCTTGCTAGTGTCTCAGCAAGAAGTGTTTTACCGCTTCCTGTTGGACCAAGTAAAAGTATGTTGCTTTTTTTTATTTCTACATCTTTATCAATTGTATCCTTTGTGATTCTCTTATAATGGTTATATACAGCAACAGATAAAGTCTTCTTAGCGTCATCTTGTCCGATGACATATTCGTCTAAAGACTTCTTTATCTCCATTGGTGTAGGTAAAACCATATCTTCGAAGTCATAATGTTCTTCATTTAGTAGATGGTCTTCCTCTAATATATCCATACAAACGTTAATACATTCATCACAGATGTATACATTTGGTCCAGATATCAATCTTTTGACTTCGTTTTGAGTTTTTCCACAAAAGGAACATCTTATTTCATCATATTTCGACATTTATTAATGTTTCTCCATAACTTTATCTATTAGACCATACTTAACTGCTTCTTCTGCATTTAAGTAGTAGTCTCTGTCAGTATCTCTATTGATTATCTCAATATCTTGTCCAGTTTTTTCTGACAGTATCTTATTTATTCTCTTTCTAATTTCAAGAATCTTTTCTGCTTGAATACGAATGTCTTCAGCTTGTCCTTGAGTTCCACCAAGTGGTTGATGTATCATAATATCTGCATTTGGTAGAGCATATCTCTTTCCTTTAGTGCCTGATGCTAATAGAAAGGCACCCATTGACGCAGCTAAGCCAACGCATATAGTTGATACATCAGGTTTTATATATTGCATAGTATCATATATAGCAAAGCCAGCTGATACTGAGCCTCCTGGTGAATTTATATAGATTTGTATATCTTTATCAGGATCTTCTGCTTCTAGAAATAACAATTGAGCTACAATTAAGTCAGCCATCTCATTGTTTATTTCGCCTGACAAGAAAATAATTCTTTCTTTTAAAAGCCTTGAGTAGATATCATATGACCTTTCTCCTCTGGAACTTTGTTCTACAACCATAGGAATTAATGCCATTTTATCACCCCATTAAATATATTTTACTTTTTTCTTTATATCGTCTATTGCTTTTGAGTTAAGTATGCCTCTATCTAGGAATTCTAGAGATCCTTCACTCATTGTCTTTTTAAATTCTTCTTTATCTTCTGCTTTATACATTTCAGCTAATTTATCAAGTTCTTTGTCATAATCTCTCTTTGTTGCTTTTAATTTATTTTCTTGAGCATATTTTTCAAGAATTAAACCAAGTTTAACTCTCTTTTCTGCAGGTTCTTTGAATGTTTCCTTGATTTCTTCGTCTGTATTTCCAGTATACTTCTTGTAATCTTCATAGTTTAAGCCTTGAGCTTGTAGTCTATATTGGAAGTTTCTTAATTCGTTTTCTACTTCGTCTTCAATCATTCTATTTGGAACATCAAATTTTGTTTCTTCAATAACTTTATCAAGTACTTTGTTTTCTCTTTGAGCGTCAATCATTTCATTGAATTGAGCTTTTAATTTCTTTCTTAAATCTGCTTTAAATTCTTTTAATGTATCAAATTCTGAAACATCTGATGCAAAGTTATCATCAAGTTCAGGCAATTCTTTAACTTTAATTTCATTTATAGTGCAGATAAATTTAGCATCTTTTCCTTTTAGATCTTCTGCATGATATTCTTCAGGGAATTTAACATTTACATCAAATTCTTCTCCTATAGCTCTATCTACTAATTGATCTTCAAAGCCTGGTATAAATGAATTAGAACCAATTTCTAGTTCATAGTCTTTTGCTTCTCCGCCTTGGAAAGCTTCGTTATCTACATAACCTTTGAAATCAAGCTTAACTATATCACCTTTTTTAGTCTTTCTATCTTCGATGATAGTGTATCTAGCATTTTCGTTTCTTAATCTTTCGATTTCATTTGTAACTACTTCTTTATCGAATTCTTCTTTAACGTCTTCAACTTCTATCTCTTCGAAGTTTGGTAATTCAAACTCAGGAACTACTTCTACTTCAAATGTAAAGTTAATATTTTCATTTTCTTTAAAGTCTTTAACATCAACATCTGGTTGATCAACAACTTTTAAATCTAATTCTTCTAATGCCTTTGGATAGATTTCTTGAAGCATTATGTTTATAGCTTCATCGTAAAATACTTGAACGCCATAGTTTTGTTCAATAATCATCTTAGGTACTTTACCTTTTCTAAATCCAGGAATACTAAATTTTGATCTAATCTTCTTATAAGCTTCGTCTATCTTAGGCTCAAAATCCTTCCAATCCACGTCTACATTGAAGTAAACTTTATTTTTTTCTTTTTTGTCAAAATTAACTTTCACTTAATTCACTCCTTAAAATTACTTATGTTGTTATTATATCACTAATATCGTTATAAGTAAATAAATATTTTACTTAATTACACAAGAAAAAGTCAAACAAGATCAAAGTTTGACTTTTAATTAAATTATTTACCAAAATCAACGCTTGGTGCGTTCTCTGCTCCATCTTGAGCTTTAAATGTTTCAAATTTATCAAAGCCAAGCATCGATGCAAAGATATTGTTAGGGAATGTCCTAACTGATTTATTGAATTCAGTTGCTTCGTTATTAAAGTCACGTCTTGCAACTGCTATCCTGTTTTCAGTTCCTGCTAATTCATCTTGTAAACTTAAGAAGTTTTCATTAGCTTTTAAATCTGGATAGTTTTCTACAACTATGTTAATGTTTTTAGCTAGTTCTGTATCAAGCTTTTCATAGTCTTCAGGTGTTTTTGCATCTGTGTATCCACTTCTAAGTTTAGCAATGTTTTCAAGTGTTTCTTCTTCGTGTTGAGCGTAACCCTTTACTGTTTCAACTAAGTTTGGTATTAGGTCAGCTCTTCTTTGATATTGTGTTTGAACTTCTGCCCATGTCTTATTAACATTCTCTTGTCTGTTAACTAGGCCATTGTACTTAGATGCTACTAGTGCACCTAAAGCAATTACTATTACTAGTATAATTAAAAGTGGTGAAAATTTACCTCTTCTTTGTCTTTTTTCTTCCATTTCATATTCTCCTTTATTTAAAATTTATTTACCAAGATCCTGATGCTCCGCCGCCGCCAGATGAACCGCCGCCAAATGAGCCGCCACCTGATCCGCCGAAGCCGCCAAATCCGCCTGAACCACCAGAGCCTCCAAATAAGCCACCGAATGGATCGTCGTCATCGAAAAATATATTTCTACGTCTTCGTCTATACATTCTTCCTCTTCTGCCGTAGATATATCTTGATCTATTAAGCCTAGATGTAATCATAATAAATAAAAATATTAATAATATTATCATTACTGGGCTTATAGATAAGTCATTTTCAAGTCCTAATTCATTTACGTCTATTTCTTCAAACTTTACATTGTACTCTTCTCCGATGTAATAAATTACGCTATCGAACGCATCTCTAATACCTTTATCGTAATCTTCTGCTTGAAAATTAGGTTTTATTACATTTCTTATTATTCTTCCTGCTTTAGCATCATTTATTGCGCCTTCAAGCCCATAACCTACTTCAAACCTTACCTGTCTATCATTAAGGCTTACTAATAAAAGTACTCCGTTGTTCTTTTTCTTATCACCTATGCCCCAATCTCTAAATACTTTATTAGAAAATGATTCTATATCCGTTCCTCCTAGGTCGTTGACAGTAAGTACAGCGACTTGGCTTCCATAGTCTTTCATTTTAAAATTCATTTCATTAATATGATCAATAGTATCTTGAGAGATAATATTTGCATTATCGAGAACAAATCCATAATCAGGCTTTGAGATTGCTTTTGCAGTAAAGCCTTGTAAGAAAATTATTTGAACTATAAATAATATTATAAATTTTTTAAGAAAGCTCTTTTTCATATTTACCTCCGTATATAAAATATACCCGAAATGTCATGCTTTTAATCAATTAAAGCTTTCCTTCTTTTTCAAATATTTCTCTCAAAAACTTTCCTGTATATGATTTTTTATTCTTAGCCACTTCTATAGGTGTTCCTGTGGCAACTATGGTTCCGCCCATGTCTCCGCCTTCTGGACCAAGGTCTATGATGTAGTCTGATTGCTTAATAACATCAAGATTATGTTCTATAACTAAGACTGAATTGTTTTGATCAACAAGTGTGTTTAGTACCTTTATAAGCTTAGCAACGTCATGTGAGTGAAGTCCAGTAGTTGGCTCATCAAGTATATATATTGTTCTTCCAGTTGACTTTTTAGAAAGTTCTGTGGCAAGCTTAACTCTTTGTGCCTCGCCACCCGATAGCTCTGTTGAGCTTTGACCAATCTTTATATATCCAAGACCTACATCATAAAGCGTTTGTAGTTTTCTTGCTATACGCGGTTGATTTTCAAAAAACTTTAGTCCTTCCTCAACTGTCATTTCAAGCACATCGGCTATAGTTTTGTCCTTAAACTTAACTTCAAGTGTCTCTCTATTGTACCTCTTACCTTTACATACCTCGCATGGTACGTATACATCTGGCAAGAAGTGCATTTCTACCTTTAATATACCATCACCCTTACATGCCTCGCAGCGACCGCCCTTAACATTGAAAGAGAATCTTCCTTTTTGATAACCTCTCATCTTTGCTTCTTGCGTCATAGCAAAGACATCTCTGATTAGATCAAATGTGCCAGTGTATGTCGCTGGATTTGATCTAGGCGTTCTACCTATTGGGCTTTGATCAATTACTACTACCTTGTCAATATTTTCAATGCCTTCAACAGCTTTTCTCTTACCAGGTTTATATTTTGATTTATTTATTTTTTGTGCCAGTGATTTATAAATAATTTCATTAACTAAAGTTGACTTTCCTGAACCAGAAACGCCTGTTACCGTAACAAATTCACTTAGAGGCACTTCTACGTCTATGTTTTTAAGATTGTTTTCGCTTGCTCCTATGACTTTCAAGACATTATCTTTATCAGTTTTTCTATACTCATCCTTTAGTGGTATTTTCTTTCTTCCAGATAAATAGTCGCCTGTGATAGATTTTTTGCATTTCATAACCTTATTAATATTGCCTTGAACAACAAGATGACCACCATGTATACCTGCTCCTGGACCTATATCTATAATCTCGTCACAATGGTGCATAATCTCTTCGTCATGTTCTACTACAAGTAAGGTATTGCCTGCGTCTGTTAGCTCTCTAAGTGCTTGTATAAGCTTTAAATTGTCTCTTTGGTGTAAACCTATAGATGGCTCGTCTAAAACGTATATAACGCCCACTAGAGCAGAGCCTATCTGTGTAGCAAGCCTAATTCTTTGAGCTTCACCACCTGAAAGTGTCTTCGCCATTCTGGATAGATTTAAGTAATCAAGTCCTACAGTTATTAAGAATGACAATCTCTTCTTTATCTCAATCAAGATTTGTTCAGCAATCTTTTCTTCTGTTTCATTAAGCTTTAAATTGTTTATATAATCAAGTTCGTCTTTTATGCTAAGCTTTGTAAATTCATAAATATTTAAATCGCCTACCCTAACAGCAAGCGCTTCCTTTTTTAGTCTTGCACCGTGACATTCAGGGCATTCAATCTCTTCAACGTACTCCTCAGTGTTGTCTCTAACCGCTTGGGACATAGAGCTTGTAAGCCTGTCCATCATTACAGAGAGTATGCCCGGCCACTTCTTATTAAATTCTTTAGATGATTTTGTGAACAATGAATTGTACTTAAACCTTACATTGTAGTCAGTACCATTAAGTAAATCATCTATCATTTTCTTAGGCGCCTCTGAGAATGGCTGGTCTTCTTTAAAGTCATATTTATCTAATATAAATTTAAATATCTTATAATAATAAGTGCCCTTCTTTGAATTTTTAAATGGCTCTATGACTCCTTCTTCAAGTGAAAGTGAATAGTCAGGTATAACTAAATCCTTGTCAATGCTTCTAAAGTAGCCTAGTCCATTACATCTTTCACACATGCCAAAAGGACTGTTGAATGAAAACAATCTTGTAGATAGCTCATCAAATGATATACCGCAGTCAATGCAAGCATATTTTGTTGAATAAGATTTTTCATATAAATCTAAATAGTTTATCTTAACAAGTCCATTCGAATAATGAACTGCAGTCTCAAGTGAGCCAGTAAGTCTTGATAATATGCCATCTTTAATAACAAGTCTATCGATAACGATGTCAATATCGTGCTTCTTGTTCTTGTCTATCTCGACTTTATCTGTAATATCGTGCATTTCTCCATCTAAAATATATCTAACAAAGCCATCTTTTTGAATTTGCTCAATAACTTTTTTATGTTGCCCCTTTTGTCCTCTGACAATAGGTGCTAAGACATAGATCTTTTGTCCTTCATCATGGCTCATAATTATATCAGCTATCTGATCAATAGTTTGCGATGTAATCTTCTTACCACAGCTTGGGCAATAGATTTGACCTATTCTAGCATATAAAAGTCTTAGATAATCATAAACTTCTGTAACTGTTCCTACTGTTGATCTCGGGTTATTGCTTGTAGTCTTTTGGTCTATAGATATGGATGGGCTTAGACCGCTAATAAACTCAACATTTGGCTTAGTAGTGTTGCCTAAGAACATTCTAGCATAGCTCGAAAGGCTCTCTACATATCTTCTTTGACCTTCAGCATATATTGTGTCAAAAGCAAGTGAAGACTTCCCCGAACCTGAAAGTCCAGTTATAACCACAAATTTATTTCTAGGTATATCTATATCTAAGTTTTTTAAATTATTTTCATTGGCACCTCTAATAACTATTTTATTCTCCAATGAATAATTCCTCCTTCTTCAATTCTTCTATCATATCTCTGTATTTAGCAGCATCTTCGAAATTTAAATCCTTTGCCGCCTTATTCATCTTTGTCGTAAGTTTCTTAATCTTATCTTGAACGCCCTTTGCGCTATAAGTGTACTTTTCACCCTCATCCATCGCCTTAGTTACTTCAATAACATCTCTGATGGATTTTTTAATAGTCATAGGCGTTATATTATTATCTTCATTGTACTTCATCTGTATCTTTCTTCTTCTAGCTGTTTCATTAATTGCGCTCTCCATAGATTTAGTTATAGTATCTGCATACATAATAACTAGTCCATTAGAGTTTCTAGCTGTTCTACCAGCTGTTTGAACCAAAGATGTTTCACTACGTAAAAAGCCTTCCTTATCCGCGTCTAGTATTGCTACTAAAGATACTTCTGGTAGGTCAAGACCTTCTCTTAGAAGATTTATACCGACTAAGCAGTCAAACTTTTTCTCTCTTAAATCCTTTATAATCTGCATTCTATCAATTGCAGTGACATCTGAGTGCATATAAGTAACATTGATACCTAATTGATCAAGATACTTAGTTAAGCCCTCAGCCATCTTCTTAGTAAGTGTTGTGATTAAGACTCTCTCATCTTTTTTAGCTCTGATTCTAATTTCCTTAATCAAGTCATCTATTTGACCCTTAGTAGGTCTTACTTCAATCACTGGGTCTAGTAGGCCAGTTGGTCTAATAACTTGCTCTACAGTGTTTTTAGAGCGTTCTAGCTCATATTGAGCAGGCGTCGCGCTCACATATATAACTTGATTCATCATAGCTTCAAACTCAGCGAATTTCAAGGGCCTATTGTCAAGAGCGCTTGGTAGTCTAAAGCCATAGTCTACAAGTGAAGTCTTTCTTGACCTATCTCCCTCATACATTGCTCTGATTTGAGGCACACTTACATGTGACTCATCTATAAAGGTTATAAAGTCCTTTGGGAAGTAGTCTATCAAGGTATATGGCCTTGATCCTGGCTGTCTTTGTGATAAGTGCCTAGAATAGTTCTCTATGCCTGAACAAAAACCTATCTCGTTAAGCATCTCCAAATCATAATTAGTTCTCTCTTTAAGCCTTTGTTCTTCAACTAGTTTGCCGTGCTCATGAAGCCACTTAAGTCTATCATCTAACTCAAGCTTAATGCTTTCAATAGCTTTTTTAACTTTGTCATCAGTTGTCGCATAGTGAGACGCTGGGAAGATGGATACATGCACTCTAGTACCAATAACTTCGCCAGTTAGTGAATCAATCTCAAGTATCTTATCAATCTCATCACCAAAGAATTCAATTCTAAACGCATTTGTCTTTTCAGATGCTGGGAATATATCTAGTATATCTCCTCTAACTCTAAATGTTCCTCTGATAAAGTTTATATCATTTCTGACATATTGTATGCTAATTAATTTTTTAATTACATCATCTCTAGAGATTTGCATCTCAGGTCTAAGTGATACCATCAGCTTTTCATAATCAATAGGGTCACCTAGTCCATATATACAAGAAACAGAGGCGACAATGATTACATCTTTCCTTTCAAATAAAGCTGCTGTTGCAGAGTGCCTTAATTCATCTATGTCATCATTGATTTGGCTGTCCTTAGCGATGTAAGTATCAGTTGCCGCAACATAAGCCTCTGGTTGATAGTAGTCGTAGTAGCTTATAAAGAACTCAACTGAGTTTTCTGGAAAGAACTCCTTAAACTCGCTATATAACTGATACGCAAGAGTCTTGTTGTGCGCGATGACTAAAGCTGGTCTTTGCGTCTGTTTAATTATATTTGCCATAGTAAAAGTTTTACCAGAGCCCGTTACGCCTAGCAAAACTTGATCCCTATAGCCTTTATTAATTCCTTCAGATAGTGATTCTATTGCCTTTGGTTGATCTCCTGTAGGAGTATAATCAGACTTTAATTTGAATTTCACTATGCATCACCTTTACTAATATCTATCTCATAAATAATGTTCTTTGTATAATTCTTATCAATAACCTTTGTACTTTTATATAGCTTCTTTAAATCATTAGTCAAATATAAACTTAAGTTATCCACATTTTCAAAAAGAACTTCCTCTTTAAGATTATTATCCAATTTGCATAATAATAAATCATATGACTCAAGATTTATGTCTTTTTTTGCTAAAACATATGCTTCATCTATCTTTTTGATGTATGAGTAGTCACCCTTAATTATCATCTTGTAAAATCTTTCACTTAAATTATAAGTATATAGACTTGTGCCTTCAATTTTATTGTCAATTCTATATACAAAAGAATTGTCATCAGCATAATAATAGTTTTCTACTTCATCAATGAAGTCATAATCTTCAAAATCTCTCGTGATATATAGCATTTGATTAATATCATACTTTGATAAATATACATAGAAGCCGTTGATATAAGAAGCTCTGATTATATTATCCTCAGCGCTGAATAAGTCTATATAGCTATTGTCATTTATATCCACTTCGTATAGAGTAGTCATATTAGCCTCGCCTCTACTTATTGCAAGTAGTGAATCATCGCTCTTAAAGTTTGCGTCAATTATGTTTAAATCATCTCTATAATCTATAAACTTTATTTCATCTTTTGCTTCATTGTATATAGCACTGCTTAAAGCCGATGACTTGTCTTTAAAGTTGATAATTATGTCATCATTTTCATTCTTCTTGTATATAGACTTAATATCGCCACTAAAAGACAATATCTTCTTAGAGCTTCTGTTAGCTATATCATAGATATAAATATTGTTAAGTTCATCGTCTTTCTTATTATAGTATATAGCTTTATCTGTATTAAGCTTAAATACATTACCATTGTCAATAAACTTTGAAATAATTTCTTCATCAAGTGAAAGAACTTTACCCTCATTCGCATCAAAATTTATTTTTAAATTTTTTATAGGATGATCATGATCATCCTTTTCATAAACAAATTTATATTTAATCTGCCAAATGGGCCTGTCTGTATAAATTAAGTCAGCTGAATCAGGTAAGTTCGCAATAAGCTTATATTTTTGTTTGACATAGTTGATTGCATTGTCCTTAGTATATTTTATATCGATATTCTTAATACCACTTTTGTCAATAACAAAATCATCCGCTTCTATATCATCAGGAAGTTTATTAAGCAGCTTAATACTTATATATGGCGTGCAAACATTGTTCGAGTCATTCTTAGAATTAAGTAATATATGAAACTTTCCGTTCTTGTATACTAGAGACGAAAGCTCTATATCATCAGTTAAGCATGGCTTAATAACCATGCTTAATAATGAACTATCGTTTTTATCAATTTCTACCCTATCATTTTGCACTTCAAGATCCTTTAAATAATTAATCTTTCTAAGCACAAAAGGAATTTCTTTATTTTCACTTAATTCAATCTCTTCTCCTTCATTTATAGGAACATCAAGGTCATCAAAACCATAGCGCTTATCACTATCCTTGATGAATAGTGGTCCGTTAGTGCAAGCGCTTAGTGCAATTATTGAGATAAATATAAGTAATAAAGATATATTTTTTCTCATCTAAACAAATTATATTTCTTCGTCTTCATTAGATTCATCATCTGAACCTAAGTCTATATCGTTTAATAAATCTCTTAACTTTCTTGCTTCAGCATGTGTTAGGGATATGCCCTTACCCATCCTGCTGTGGTCTTCTCTCCAGTTTCTAATGTCAACTTTACCATCGGCACCGTTCCATGAAATAACGTTTACCTCTTTAACCATGCCTCTTCCATTGTTAGAAAATTCTCCTAATTGTTCTAATATTTCGTATTCAAAATCTTTTGCCATTTTAATTCTCCTATTTATTTAATATTTCTATAGCTTTTTGTATTTGATTATCTTTGTCAAGATTATCTATAGATATAGTTTTTACTTCTTCATTTAATTCTACTTTTACATCTGGCGCTATGCCCTTGCCGTGTATATTAACTCCGCTAGGTGTATAATAAGCGCTTGTTGTAAGTTTTAGGCCTTCACCATCTGGCATATTGTATACAGTTTGTACTATGCCCTTACCAAAGGTTTGTGTACCAACTATAGTTGCTCTCTTTCTATCTTTAAGCGCGCCAGCAACTATTTCCGAAGCTGATGCAGAGCCCTTGTTAACAAGAACAACTATCTTGATATCGTCTGCGCCTTTAGTAGCGTTTATTGTTTCTTTATTGTTTTGCTTATCAAGTGTGTACATGATTAAGCCGCCATCAAGAAAAGTATTAACTACTTGTGTTGATGTTGTTAAAAGTCCGCCTGGGTTGTTTCTTAAATCTAGTATTAGCTTTGTCATGCCTTGCTTCTTAAGCTCTTTGTATTGTTTGTTGAAGTCATTATATGTTGGCGTATCAAAACCTGATATGCTTATATAGCCAATATTATCTTTTAAAAGCTTTGATGAAACAGTTTGCACTTTGATTATTTCTCTTACGATATCAAAGTCTAAGAACTGCGCTTTACCATTTTTATCTCTTCTTAATATAGTGATTTTAACCTTTTCACCAGGCTTACCTCTCATAATCTTTACAGCGTCATCCATCTTATCAGCAGTAAAGTCTTCTCCGTTAATCTTTATGATCTTATCATCAGTCTTTAAGCCCGCTCTATCAGCTGGTGTGCCCTTCATTGGTGAAACTATAGTAATTAAGTTGTCATCAATTGATCCGCTTACGTATATACCAAGGCCAGCGAACTCTCCATCGGTCTCTTCATTAAACTTTTTGTATTCATCTTCAGTCATGTAGTATGAGTATGGATCATTTAAACTACTTACAGCGCCTTTAAGCATGCCCATAAGAACGTCGTAATCATCAGCCTTCTTATAGTAATTCTTGTCAATCATACTCTTAACTTCATTTATTCTTTCTAAAACATATTCGTCATCAAGTTTTTTATCCGTCTTTTCGTTATCTTCTTTTTTGGCAATGATTGTCGAATCAACACCTTTACTCTTTGAATTGCCAATATTGTACGAAATAAGATTGCTTGTAAAGAATAAAGCTAGGACCAATATTGTTATTAATACTTTCTTTGATTTCATTTTATCCTCCGTTATCTAAGCCAATTTATTGGGTTTGTGAAATTACCGTTCTTTCTTACTTCAAAGTGTAAGTGCGGACCTGTTGAGAAGCCGGTCGATCCAACTTTTGCTATTGCTTGACCTTTTTTAACTTTTGCTCCCTTGCTCTTTAGTAATCTCGAGCAGTGTCCGTAGCCAGTAACTATCTTTCCTCCATGGTCAACTAGTATTAGGTTGCCATAGCCAGCATATTTGCCAGAGAAAATTACTGTGCCATCTGCTGCTGCGACGATATTTGTTCCTGTTGGAGCAGGTATGTCAATACCAGTGTGTAATCTTTTTATCTTAAATATAGGATGATTTCTATAGCCATAGCCTGAACTAATTCTAGTATGACCAGGTAGTGGCCATCCAAGCTTACCTCCTACAAACTTCTGAGAATTAGATTGAAGCTTAAGTATTTGTGCTCCTAAGTTCTTAGAGTCTTGTTCAAGTTTTGCCAGACTCTTCTTTGCCTTCTCTATATCATTTTTTAATATTGAAAATTGTTTTTCTTGTTCTGATTTTAACTTAGTTACTTCATCTTTTTGACTAGCTAGTTTGTTTTTATTCTCAACTTGAGTGTTCTTTAAGCTTTCTAGTGAAGATTTTATCTTAACAATGTTATCAACTTCGCCTTCAATGCTTGCGATGAGG
The DNA here is from genome assembly GCF_056590255.1 of Fenollaria sp. C0166D3. Classification (NCBI taxonomy): domain Bacteria; kingdom Bacillati; phylum Bacillota; class Clostridia; order Eubacteriales; genus Fenollaria; species Fenollaria sp. C0166D3. The sequence goes on along the minus strand of NZ_JBWPVU010000001.1, from coordinate 111,693 downwards.
TTCTGGTCTCTCTTGGCCATCTTTTGAACCATGTTTTTCTTAGAAAGATAATCATCCAAAGATTTAGATGAAAGAAGTACTGTAACATAGTTATCATCACTATTCATATACATGCTTCTTAGTCTCTTTCTAAACAAAGCATCATTTTCTTTTAGTCTTTTTTGAGCATCATCAAGCTCAATAGTCTTTTGAGCTATCTTATTGTCAGTATCTTTAATAGCGTTATTAAGATTATCTATACTCGAGTTTAAAGATGAAATACTATTTCCATACTTAACTATATTGTTATAAACGTTTGTAGATTCTTTTTGTTTAGTGTTTATCTCAATTTTAGTGTCCTTAATCTGCTTGTCAACATTTTTCTTCTTATTCTTTAGCTTGCCAGCTGCAAAGACAGTTTGAAAACTTAAAGCTAATATTAATAAAACGATTATCAATCTCTTCTTCTTAAACAAATAATCACCTATACCTTTAATAACTTCTTAAGTGAACTGATGCTACCAAGCATACCAATTCCAACACCTAATGTCACAAATATAATACTAAAGTCTGTAATAATATTTTCTGGACTAACTAAGGCATCGCTAAGCATTCCATTTTTTGATCCAGCTAGATAATCATATACATATGAGTAGCCAAATTTTACACATAGCATTGCGATAAGTGCTGCAATTAGGCCTATCATTATACCCTCAAACACATATGGACCAGTGATGTAGCCGTTAGTTGCTCCAACATACTTCATAATCTCAATCTCTTTCTTTCTTGAGCTTATGGATAATCTTATAGTATTTGAAATCAAGAATATTGAGATGAATATTAAGGCTATGATTAAACCAAAACCGCCTATCTGCATGTACTTAGATATCTTAAGTAAATGTATTACTTCATCAGATAAATACCTTACATCTTCAACGCCTGGCATCATCTTGATCTCTCCAGCAACATCGTTTATCTTTTCTATATCATTAACATGAATCTTGAATGCATTTGGTAGTGGATTATCTTCCTTGTATTCTTCAAGTAAGTAGCTCTTATTTTCCCATTGTTCAAACATGCTTTCTAGGCCTTCATCTTTGGAGATAAATTTAACTTCTTTAACTTCATCTATGTCCTTAAGCTTCTCTTCCATGTCCTTAATACCTTCATCATCAACACCATCTAATAAGAAGACCTTTACTTCATTTATCTTTTCTTTAGTGTCGCCAACAACTTTATTAACACTTAAAACTATAATCAATACAGTTGAAAGTATTAACAAAACCGAAAGTATCGATACTATTGCTGCTAAGGCCATGTTGAAGTGCCTTGCTATACCTTTAAATCCGTCTTTAATTATATTTATTATCTCTCTAAATTTCACAGTAGTACCCACCTTCATAAACATCACTTATAACATTACCGTGGTTTAAAGTGATTACTCTCTTTTTCATCTCATCTACGATGTTCTTCGCATGCGTTGCCATGACTATGGTTGTGCCTCTATTGTTGATATCTTGCAATAGGTTCATTATTTCCCATGCAGTATCTGAGTCGAGGTTACCTGTTGGCTCGTCCGCAATGATAACATCTGGCTTATTTACTAAAGCTCTGGCAATGGCAGTCCTTTGGCACTCGCCTCCTGAAAGTTGGTGAGGATAAGACTTTGCCTTATCGCTTAGACCAACCATGCTTAGTATAATTGGCACACTTCTTCTAATCTCTCTAGGCTTCTTGCCTATGATTTCCATAGCAAAAGCAACATTTTCATAAACAGTCTTGTTAGGTAAAAGTCTAAAGTCTTGAAAAACAACTCCTATATACCTTCTGATATATGGAATCTTTCTGTTGCTAACATCTGTTATGTCTTCATTATTTAAATATATCTTGCCGCTAGTGGGCCTAATTTCTTTCAATATTAATTTTGTCAAAGTTGACTTGCCTGCACCAGATGGTCCTATCAAAAATACAAACTCACCCGGTTTGATGTGTATGTTTATATCATTTAGAGCAAGAACTTCGCCATATTTTTTACTTACGTTTTCTAATTTAATCAAAAATATAACACCTCTTGTCATTTATAATCGTTTTGTGGTAGAATATACATATATATTATAATACAAAATGCTTAAAAAATAAAGGGGGAATTTCTTTGAACAAGAAAACACTAAGATCTCAGCTCTTAGAGGCAAGAAAAAACATCTCCGAAGAAGATAGACTAAATAAGTCAAAGATAATAATCGATAAGCTGATGGCGACTCACGAGTATAAGAACGCTACTAATGTCATGGCCTTTGCTAGCTTTGGTACCGAGGTTAATACTCATGATTTTATAAAAACTTCACTTGCTAATGGCAAGAGAATCATCTTACCTATATCAATCAAAGAAGACAGAAGTCTTTTTTTGCAAGAAATTACAAATTTTGATGAACTAAAACCATCTACTTATGGTATACTAGAACCAGAGAAGAAAGAAAATTTTGATAGAAATAAACTTGACCTAGTCATAGTTCCCGGTGTTGCCTTTGACCACAGAGGCTTCAGGATGGGCTACGGTGGCGGTTACTACGACAGATTCTTAGCCTCACTTGACAAGAGAACTAAGATTGTCGCTATCAATTTTGAGGAGCTATATGTATATAGAGTTATTATTAGCAGGTGCGATATGAAAGTTCCTGTCCTTATAACAGATAGAAAAATAAGAAATTTCCAAAGGAGAGCAAGATGAAAAGATATATTGGTACAAATGTAATGGGCTTGAGATGCCCTATAATAAAAGCTGGCGATGATATAGTTGACATCGCTGTTGATACTATATTAAAAGCGAGTGAAGCTGGCAACTTTAAAATCAATGACAGAGACGTCGTTGGCTTAACTGAATCGATAGTTGCTAAGTCTATGAATAACTTTGCAACAGTTGATGACATAACTCATGACTTAAAAAACAAATTTAACTGCGATGAAGTTGCTCTAATCCACCCTATCATGAGTAGAAACAGATTTGCAATTTGCTTAAAAGGTATTGCTAAAGCATTCAAAAAAGTATATGTCTTATTTAGCTACCCTCATGACGAAGTTGGTAACCACTTATGCGATCCAGATGAGCTAGATAACTTTGATATCAATCCTTATGGCGAGATAGTTGAAGAAAAAGAATTCAAGAAATGCTTCCCTAATACAAAGCACATATTTACTAATGTTGACTACATTGAATACTACAAGGAAATAATCGAAGAAGCAGGCGCTGAAGCAGTTATGCTCTTTGGCAATAACGAAAGAAATGTACTTAAATACACTAAAAACATCTTAGTATGCAGTATACACACTCGCGTTAGAACTAAAGAAAAGCTTAAAAAAGCTGGCGCAGAAAAGATATTCTGTCTATCTGAAATACTTGATACATCCATTGACGGTTCAGGCTTTAACGAAAAATACGGTCTACTTGGCTCAAACAAGTCTACTGAAAACAAGATAAAACTATTCCCAAGAGATTGCGAAAAAATCGTTTACGCTATTCAAGATAAAATTCTAGAAAAAACTGGCAAAAAGATTGAAGTCCTTGTTTATGGCGATGGCGCTTTCAAAGACCCAGTTGGTAAGATATGGGAACTAGCTGACCCAGTTGTCTCTCCTGCTTTTACAGATGGCTTAAAAGGTACACCAAACGAAATAAAACTTAAATACATCGCTGACAATAGCTTTGCGGAATTAAAAGGCGAAGCACTAGAAGAAGCTATTAAAGAAAAGATTCACAATAAAGACAGTAATCTAGTTGGCTCGATGGAGTCACAGGGAACAACACCGAGACAGTTAACAGACCTTATAGGCTCACTATGCGACTTAACAAGCGGTAGCGGCGATAAAGGAACTCCTGTTGTCTATATAAAAGGCTACTTCGATAATTTCTCGGAAGAATAATATTAAGATATTTTTAAAGGCGATTAGAATTTTTTCTAATCGCCTTTAAAATGTTTTCCGATCATATTTGAGCAAAAACTAATTTGTAAGTTTTTCCTCTGCTTTTATTACTTTACCATCTTTTGTTTCAACAATATAAATTCTATTTGCTAAATCCTCGTTTGTTTTAAATAAGGAAGCAAAATCATTAAAACTTTCAAAAGTATATTTCCTGTCGCCCTTTGTATCTTTAGCGTACTTTTCTTCAACATCAATTATTATTACCTTTGTATTTTCATCAACTTTTAGCATATCCTTATTATCTAATTCCTTATAATAAAAACCACCTGGATATTCATCTTCAGGTATTTCTAACCTTTCTAGTTCCTTTTTATCTTCTTCTAAGAAGTAATTTAAAAGTATAACTTCTTGTGCTTCTATCTCCGTTTCATTTACTTTAAGGAATTTGTAAGTTTTAACTGTGCTTTCCTTAGAATCACCCTTTTCATTATTTGATACATCTTTGTTGCAAGCAAATAATGAAAGTGTAAAAATTAGTAATGTTGTTAATAATAGTATTTTTTTCTTGTTCATAATAATCCTCCTTTTTTAAACAATCCAATCATAAATTTTATATAATATAATTAATTATCAGTCATGCACCCCCATATCACTATAGTTTTATTTTATTTAAACAATTATAATTATAGCTAGCATTGTAAAATTATAATTGTATCAAATTTTATAACTGAAAAACTATTGTTCACAAGCATTTATTGTTATTTCTCCAGTTAAGATGTTTATTGATTTGTTACTTATTAAAACTTCATATTTACATCCTTCAGTAGTCTTCATCTTAATTATCGTATCATCTTTAAACTCATTATCATAAACTAATTTATTATTTTCCATAATAATAATATTGTATTTAATTCTACCATTACAGCTTAAGTCAGATAAATTAAGTGTAAAACCATTATAATTTAATCCTCCTAAATTAGAATTATCAAACAAATAATTAGTATATTCTAATTTTCCAAGTCTTAAATTATTATTTACATTTACAGATTTTAATTGTGCTGTATATATGTCATTTAATTTTAGTTTACTATATTCTTCTTCACTTATTATATGAATTCTTCCATCAGAATTGTCAACACTTTGAAACTCTACTTCTGTTCCAATAACTTCTATTCTATCTTTCTCTAATTTAACTACACTAGCAAAAACTGGTATGCTAAAAATAAATGTTAAAGCGAATATAAATGAGCCTAGTATTGTTTTTTTGTAATTTTTCATTATAATCATCCTTTCTAAATTTGGATTTAATTTTAAAGTTACTTCATCTCTTTTTACTGAATTGCTCATAAGTTGAAACATTGACTTACAGTAGCCTTTTCTTGATTCTAAAGTATCTCCCAATCTTGAAATGACCTCTTTGTCTGTAAAGATTTCGATATCTTGCTCTAGATATTTCAAACTTACAATAAGTAGTGGATTACACCAGAATACACAAGCTACAATATTTACTATATGATTAAATAAGATATGAAATTTTTTTATATGTGTCAGCTCATGCATCATAACATACTTTAATAACTCTTCATCATCTAGTATATATGACTGGAGAATTATTTTAGGTTTCAATAAGCCATATGTCACTGGTGTTTTTAAATTATTATTTATATAAATACTGACTGTCCTTCTTAATTTAAAAGACTTTATATAATCTATGCACTTATTTTCATGTATTATTTTTGAGTCCTTCATAATTTTATCAAATTTTATATATTTATATAGAACATAGCACAAAATAATCACTGTTACTATATAACGATTAATTGGATATAATACATAACTTGCCTTCTGTGACATTAATCTTATAACTGAGTCAATATAACTTAAGATGTATAATATAAAATTAAATATCTTATTGGAGTTAAATTCTTCAATTCTGATTAAAATTTGATATGGGCATATCAAGTATGCAAATAAGAGCGCCCATAAAATAATACTTGCTGATTTAAAAGCATTTTTGTTTAAAAATTTTCTTATGAGTAATATTAATATTATAAGCAGTAAACTTTTAAAACTTTTAAGCAAAGCATATTCATTATATATGTCTACTATCACCTTTACTATCCTCTACCTCAAAATTTTCTAATAAGTTTTTCATTTCTTCAAGTTCTTCTTCTGAAACTTTTTCTGTGCTTAAAAATGTTTTACACATATTTACAAGAGATCCTTTAAATAATTTTTGAAACACTTCTTTTTGCTTGCTAAGTAAAGCTTCTTCGCGTGACAGAATAACACTAATCGTATATTTTGGATAACGCCTATCCAAGACTCCCTTTTCTATTAATCTGCCGATGAATGTATAAGCAGAAGTTTTACTAATTCCATATTTTTCTTTTAAAATTTTGGACAATTCTAAAGCTTGTATTTCTCCGTTCTCATCTAAAACATCTCCTTGCCATAGAAGCTCCATAACTTGTAATTCACCATTTGATAAATCCATATTATACCTCCTATTTCATTTTCATTTATTTTAATATTTTCACTTCGAATATATCATATTTTATATTAAAAGTCAAGTACTTTTTATTAACTAATATCTATATTTATATATAAGTAAATTGCATAAAAAAACCCTCTCTACTCGTAATGAGTAAAGAGGGTTTTATAATTTTAACTATTTTTCTATAAGTTTAATTACTTCTTCTTCAACGTGTTCTTTTGTGATGCCATACTTTTCGAATAACACTTTTCCTGGCGCAGATGAGCCGAATCTATCGATACCAATCGCAGTACCTTCTAAGCCGACAAACTTGCCCCAAGGCATTGTTGAAAGTGCTTCTACTGATACTCTTCTCTTAACATTTGATGGTAACACCTTTTCGATGTATTCTTTGTCTTGATTTAAGAATATCTCTTGTGATGGCATACTAACAACTCTTATCGATTTGCCTTTTGCTTCTAAATCCTTAGCTGCTTCTATTGACAAAGCTACTTCTGATCCTGTAGCTATGATTATAGCGTCGATTGCATCCTTTGCTTCTTTATGAACAATGTATCCGCCCTTTAATGCTTCTTCAGATGAATTATCAAGCAGTTTTAGTCCTTGTCTTGAAAGTATCAAGCATGTTGGTGTTTCTTTGCTCATTAAAGCTGCTTGCCAAGCGTAAATTACTTCTCTTGAGTCAGCAGGTCTAATTACGTTGATGTTTGGTATGCTTCTAAGCATAGCTAAGTGCTCTATAGGTTGATGTGTTGGTCCGTCTTCGCCAACGCCGATGCTGTCGTGAGTTAATATATATATAGCTGGTAAATTCATTAGTGAAGCTAATCTGATTGATGGCTTCATATAATCTGAGAAGACTAAAAATGTTGCCGCATATGATCTTAGACCACCGTGTAATAAGATACCATTGCAAATAGCTGCCATTGCATGTTCCCTAACACCAAAGTGAATGTTTCTTCCTTCTGGGCATTCGCTTGAGAAGTACTTTTCATCATTCATCACTGATTTGTTTGATGGACCTAAGTCTGCTGAACCACCAATTATATTTTCTAATACATGGCTTACTTTGTTAAGAACTTTGCCAGATGAAGATCTTGACGCATCGTCTTTAAGCTCTATATCAGTACATGCTTTTAGTACTTCTTCACTTACTTCATCATTATAGAAACTCATAAGCTTGTCATAATCAGCTTTGTACTTAGCTTTGTATTCTTCTAATTGCTTATACCAATCTTCTTCATACTTATCAAGCTCTTCGCACTTTTCTTTCATGTAATCAAGAACGTCTTGGCCCACATTAAAGCCTTCTTCTTCATATTGAAGATTCTTTCTAAGTGCTGCAAGTGATTCAGCTCCTAGAGGTGCACCGTGAGCGCCTGCAGTTCCTTCTTTGCCTGTAGCGCCATAACCTATCTTTGTCTTGATCTCGATTAGTGTTGGCTTATCAGTGCTCTTCTTTGCTTCAGCTATCGCCTTTGATATGGCCTCGATATCATTACCATCTTCAACATATAAAGTGTTCCAGCCAAGTGCTTCATATCTTGCTCTGACATTTTCAGTGAAAGCTACTTCTGTATCTCCTTCTATGGTAATGTTGTTTGAATCATATAGAACAACTAATTTATTTAACTTAAGTGTTCCTGCTAAGGATGATGCTTCGTTTGAGATGCCTTCTTGAAGACAGCCATCGCCGCAAAGTATATAGGTCATGTGGTCAATAAGCTTGTTATCATCTTTATTAAATAATGCTGCTAAATGCCTTTCAGCAATCGCCATACCAACACCCATAGCAATACCTTGGCCAAGTGGTCCAGTGCTTGCTTCAACGCCTTTTGTATGCATGTACTCAGGGTGACCTGGCGTAAGTGAGTCAAATTGTCTGAAATTTTCTAAGTCTTCGATCTTTAAGCCATAGCCATATAAATTAAGTAGTGAGTATAAAAGCATAGATCCATGTCCTGCAGATAAGATAAATCTGTCTCTGTTTATCCAATCGGGATTCTTTGGATTGTGCTTTAAGTGCTCATTAAATATTGTAAATGCTGCTGGCGCTGCTCCTAGTGGCAAGCCAGGGTGGCCTGAATTTGCTTTCTCTATCGCTTCAGCTGATAGAACTCTAATTGTGTTTATCACCTTTTGTTTAACGTCCATATTAACCTCCTATTTTTCTTTATCTATATACTCTACTGCATTTTTTGTAAATATTATCTTCATTAAAAATTTTGGTATATCTAATTGTCTTTTAAATCGTTTTGGTTCTTTGATTAACCTGTATAGCCATTCCATCCCTATCTTTCTTATAAAAGATGGCGCTATCTTGACATTGCCTGCCAGTACATCTATGACACCGCCATTAGCAATAGCTAGTTTGCTCTTTAACTTATCTTTATTATAATAGATAAATTTTTCTTGATAGCCAGCGCCCATACCTACGAAGATGGCGTCTGCCTTTGAATCATTTATCTTTTGTATTAAAGCTTCTTCTTCATCAGATGAAGCGTGACCGTTATGGCTACCATTGAAATATCCGTTATTGTAGCCTGCTATGACAATGTTTGGATAATCATGATTGATTCTTTCAATAGCTTTTTCAGCTATCCCAGGCTTTGCTCCTAATAAGAATAGTGAAAGATGCCTCTCGTTCATTAGCTCTAATATTTTAATAGATGTATCATAGCCTGTTACTCTTGATTTAAGTGGCTTCTTTTTTAGTTTTGATGCAATCATTAATCCAATTCCGTCACATAAGTTTAGTGAGGCTGAGTTAATAATTTTCTTAAACTCCTCATCTCTTCCTGCTCTCATGACTATCTCTGGATTTGGTGTATATATATAATTTAGTTCATCGTTATTAAAAAATTCACCTATCTTGTTCATGGTCTGATCCATGTCAACGTTATTTATTCTAACACCTAATATTTTAATGTCCATTAGCATCATCCTCTAAAAGTTCTAGCGCAAGCTTACTTGCCTCTATCGCCTTTTTCTTATTCTCTTCATTAATAGTACTTAAATTAGAGATGAAAGAATCTCTATTATCTTTAATGTACTTATACGCTTTTAGTAAATCGTCATAATTAATTGCGTCAACGTCAATATTTATACTCTCGTCAAAGTCTTTAAGCAGTGTCTCTGTCTTTGGATCATAAGAAAGACCAATGAATGGCAGGTTTTGATGTATCGCATATATCATGGCATGAAGCCTCATAGCCACGATAAAGTCAGCGTTCTTCATAAGACTCATGAGTATCTCAACTGGATACTTTTCGTCTATAATCTTACTTGATTTTAAATTCGACGCAATCTTTTCAGAGATAGTTGTATCTCTAGGCGTTTGCATTGGCATGAAGACTATGTTTTTGCCCTCATCAATAAGGTAATTTAAAAACTTATTTAGCTCAGATATAAGCTTTTCGTCATCCATCCACGATCTAATTGATACCAAAACTGTATCCTTATTTATATCAAATTTCTTGCGAACACTTTCATCGCTAGCCTCTTTTAAATTGAATACAGGATCTGATAAGACTTTTATATTTGGATTGTTAACGCCGATGGACTTTATAAAATCATATGAGTCCTTGTCTCTAAGCGTAATGTAGTCAACTTTATTAAGTACTCTTCGTGTGATATTTATATTAAATCTCTTGTTTATAGGTCCAACACCATTGGAGTAGACGAAAACTTTTTTCTTGTAGCGCTTAGCGAGCTTCATTATTAACAAGTAGTACCAAATTGATCTTGAACTTGTCTTGTCTTGAAGTAAGCTTCCGCCGCCACTTATAAGCATGTCTGATGCCTTTAAACTTTTTCTTACATCAAAAAATTTAAATCTATCAACGGCAGCTACGCCATATTCCCTCTCAGTTAAGTCCGGATCTTTTGATAGAACTTTAATATTTAGATTAGGATCCAATGACTTAAATGATTCTATAATTGATTTAAGTATAGCATCATCGCCCGAGTTTGAAAAGCCGAAGTAGCCCGACATAATTATTTTCTTTGAGACTATCTTCTTGTAAATGTCTACATGCTTCTCAGCCATCTTGATGTGGGTGAAATTATCGATGATTCTACTATAAAGATTTTCGCCAAGCTTTTTTCGCTCGTCATCATTATTTTTTAAATCAAGTATATGCGCTGCTAAGGCCTTGTAATCTTGCTTTTCAAATAGTTTTCCTGTCTCTCCATCAAGTATGATCTTTGGTATACCGCCAACTTTAGATGCAATGGTAGCCTTCTTTAATGAGCCTCCCTCCATAATAACGTATGGGAATGACTCGCTTAAGCTGCATAAGACATTAATATCTATCGCGTTAAGAAAATCGTATGGATGCTCTTCGTTACCTAAGAAATAAACATTGTCTTCTAAGCCTAGCTCTTTACTTAGGCTTAATAAGTGCTCCTTATCTTGACCGTCTCCCGCAATTAGGAATATGACTGATTTGTCTTTATCAAGTACTTCTCTTGCCGCTCTTAGATATGTCTCATGATCTTTAACCTTATCTAGTCTAGCTAAGATGCCGACTATGAACTTATCCTTATAAGCAATATTTTTTTCTTTTAAATAGCTTTCTTTGTCCTTAATAGCTCTATCTTCTAAAAATATACCATTGTATATAGTAAATATTTTATCCTTATCAAAGCCTCTACTTACAAGCATATCCTTAAAACTATCAGAAACTGCTATGTAATTATCAAATCTTTTTAAGGCAAACTTGTTAAGATTAGTGAAAACTATATTCTTATAAAAATTATCTTTAAAGTCTAATAAATAATCGCTGTGAACTGTAGTTATGAACTTAGCCTTGACTTTCTTCTTTAAAAAGTAGCTTATAAGGTTAGCTCTTGCTCCATGTGAATGAACTATCTCATAATTTTCACTCTCAATAAGGTCCTTAAGCTTATTAACGACAGAAAAATCAAATCTGCTTCTTTGTTCAATGACCTCGACATCTATGCCATGCTTTTTTAAGTCCTCTGCAAAAGGTCCATCGATAAAGCAAACTAATTTTACATCTACTTTGTCTTTTAAACCGCAAAGCAAATTTATGATGTGAGTCTTTGCTCCACCTGTGTCCCCGCCACTAATTAGATGAAGTACTTTCATAATCAATTCCTTTATTTCTTAGTCCCATGATAAGCGCTGCATACATAACAAAATATATGATCATAGCTGGGAACTCAAATATATTCTCAACAGAGTTTTGTATCAAAACGCCTAAAGCGCCGCAGAATAGTCCGCATGCTAGTATCTTATTATCTAAGTTCTTTTGTGTAAATACTACTTTTAATGTAGATATTAAAAAGCCGAGTATCATAAAGCCTATTGCGCATATACCATAGTAGCCTGTTTCGACAAGTGTTTTTAAGTAGTAGTTATCTAAGTAAAACGGCGATAAATCATTATTTAAAGCAACTGCCCCACCATATCTACCAAGGCCAACGCCCCAAAACTTATGCTTTGACCAAACTTTTAGGCCAATTGTCCATCTATATATCCTGCCGCCACTAGCTGATTTAAACATGTATTCTGGTGTTAGCATGTATAATAATCTTGTTGATAGTGAGTTGCCTGATACTATAAACAAAGAGCCAAGTATCACGAATGGCGTAAGTACACGCACATTTGTAAATAATATAAAGACGAAGATGGCTAGTGCAAAGGCAATCCACGCGCCTCTTGAGTATGTTAATAGTAGTCCTAAGAGCATAACCATGACTTCAATAAAATATATGGCTTTTGACTTTTTATTCTTTTCAATTAAAAATAAAGCTATTGCAAGTGGTATTATTAGTACAAATAGTACGCCAAGTATATTTGGTGAGCCTACTATTGAAAAGGCTCTTACCTTTATTGATTCACTTGAATCAATCCAGTTGCCTGGCATTTTAACTTTGAATATGAATTGATATAAGGCGTGTAAACCAAGTAAGAAGCCGCCGTGCATTATAAACTTTGAAGTTGTCTTGACAATATTTTCATTTGTAAAAAATTGTACAAAGATGTAGTACCATAGAATGTGTTGGAACATAGCTCTAAATCCTTCTATAGCTATCTTAGTGTTCGGTTGCACTACAAGTACATGTATTATACCTAGAATGAAGTATACAGCTAACACAAAGCCAAATGGGGTGAAATTATATCTAATGCTTCCATTTGAATTCATCCTTCTCATTGCTATATAAAAAATCATGAATAAAAAGTAAAATTCATCCCAATAGTTTGCAAATGAGCTCAGTCCAGGTATCCTTCTAATAATATAGTCAGTAAATATATATGCTACAATTACTAAGACAAAAATAAAGCCAAAGTAGTTTACACCAGTAAGCTTAATAAAGCCCTTGTAAATGATTGACTCATGAAATGCAGTATTAAATTTATCAACTATGCCACGGATAAAGCTTTCTTTGTATACTTTGTTTAGCTTTTTATAAAATTTAGACATCTTTTCATCTAGTTTAGCTAATAATTTGTATAAATGGCTACCTTTTAAACTATCATTATAAGTTCTTAGTTTATATTGCGGTTTTGTGTAGTCAAATAGAAAGCTTGATCTAAGTAGAGAGAGTATATAGATGTATATTCTATAAAAAAGACTCTCTTTAAACAGTTTTTCCATCTTAATCAACTTTCTTCCTATCAGCTATAAGCGCACTAAGTCTATAATTATCAGACTCTAAAAATATTGTAGAGCCAAGTCTTAGCTCTTGCTTGCCAAACTTAAGCGAGTTATTTACATGTGAAAAATCGCCTTCTATAGTAACTATAGTCTTTTCCTTAAGTGGATCAATAGCTTTTATTACTTCACCATTGTCATCAACTGTATTTACATAGAAGTCTTCTCTTTTAATATCTTTAACGAAGATATCGAAGTGATTTTTCATTTCGCCTAGTTGATCGCCTACTCTTATACAATCTGTATTGCCTTTATCTTCATATAAATATAATGTCGCCTCATACTTTTCAGTCGTTTTGCCTAAAGTTATGTCGGCAACATCTTTTCTCATTAATTTTAGTGAAGCAAAGAAAACTAAGGCTATTACAATCAATACTGCTATTATATCTAATAAACTTATTTTGCCAAATAATCTTAATTTATTATCTATTATTTTCATCTACTTCCTCCACATTAGTTATATAGCCAAGATATGCGTGATCCTTAGTCTTTACGTACATATCAACGCCTGCTTTTATCTCTTGTCCGCCTAAAGACATGTAGGGACCAGTATAGTTGACATTAGCCTTAATCTTAACTATAGGGTTAACAAATTCCGCATCGTCAACTACAACGATCTCGCCGTTAGTCTTTACTAATTCATTCTTTTTAGCTTGTATATCAACGCTTATTATTTCGCCGTCTTGAAATGTTTCTTGCGCAAATAATTTATCTCCAGGTTTCAAATCCTTGATAGCGTCTCTTGTAATATCATCTTTAGCTTCTGCTGTGATGATAACTGTTCTTTTTTCTTCTTTACCTATGTTTGACTTAATATTTTTTCTATTGACAAGTAAAAATATAAGTACTAAGAAGATTAATATAATAAATATATCAAAAATATTTATCTTAAATTTCTTCTTCATTTATTCCTCCAAAATTTTGTTTATAATATTGTTTAGCTCTTCAGCTTGTGCTTGTCTTGAGTATTTTTTGATTAGCTCTTTATCGCCATAATAATTATTCTCGCTCTTATAGTTTTCGTATAGCTTCATTATAGCGTTTTTAATCTCTCTAGTCTCTCCAGGTTCTGCAACAAGGCCAGTCTTTGTCTCTTCTATAAGCTCGCCTGCTGCTCCATGCTTAGGAACTATAGCTAAGATGTTTTTATATGCTCTTAGATACTCAAAAACTTTTCCTGTGTAGAAGTTCTCAGAGCCTTTGCCCTTACCTATTAATAGCAAAAGCACATCCGCTTCAAGTAGCTTTCTTATTGAGTCTTCATGAGCCAGATATGATAGATAATTAATTTCTTTTTCAAAATTATATGTTTTTTTATACTCTTCTATTTGAGATTCTTTTACATTGCCTGCAATATTTATCCTAATCTCGTTCTTATCGATTTTACCTTCATCTACAAGCTCTTTTAAGGCTGATAAAAATTCATGTAAATTTCTTCTGCCATATAAAGCGCCAGTATGAATAAAGGTAAATTTATCACTTTCTTCTTTAGGATATATGCCTAAAAAGTCCTCTTCGTCGTAACCGTTCGGTATATAAATAGATTTGCCCTTAAGCTCAGGTAAATCTGCTATAAAGTTATCGAGCATAAATCTAGTGTTTGTAATAAAGTAATCGCACTTAGAATTTATTTCAAGCTCAGTCTTTTTAGATGCCTTCATCTTCATTCTTGATGAAAAGCTATCTAGGTGGAATGGATTATTTGTCCACTCATCTCTATAGTCGACTATCCACTTCATCTTTGGAAATTTTTCTTTTAAGTATAAGCCAAATAGATGAGCAGAATATGGATAGCTTGTAGTATATATCACATCCGGATTGAATTCTAAAGCTATCTTTTCTATCTCTTTTTTATTGAATTTATACCAAAAAACTTCTGCATCAGGAAGAGCAAAGAACTTAGCATAGACCTTCTTAAATAGACCGCTATTGTTAATATCATGGGCCTTAAGTCTAATAACTTTAACGTTTTCTGGAACGTCTTTTAATAAGCTATCGTCTTTTAAGTCTTTACTTGCATCCTTTGAAACGACCAAAACTTCATTTCCAAGCCTTGATAGGTATTTTACAAATTTTAAACTTCTTTGCACACCGCTTCCACCTATTGGCGGGAATTGATTTGCAATAAATAATATCTTACTCAAGTTCTCCACTACCTAATAAATAATAATTAAATCCTAGTTCTTCTACTTTTTCTCTATCAATAAAGTTTCTTGTGTCAAAAATATTCTTTTTATTCATAATCTTCTTTATTTCTTTATAGTCAAGGAACCTAAATTGACCATGATTTACGCCTAAAACCAATAAATCTGCGCCTGTAACTACTGGGCGTATATCATCATAAAGTTCATTAAATTCAAGTATTTGATCATTCTTAAATGGATCGTAAACGGCTACATTGTAATCATCTTTCAATAAAGCAATAAGATGAGTTATTGGGCTTTCTCTAAAGTCATCAATATTTGGCTTAAATGAAGAGCCAAGTATAGCTATCTTTGAGCCTTTATCAACTATTTTCCTTATCTTATCCGCAGTAAACTTAGGCATAGAGTCATTTATATCTCTAGCTTGATGAATTAACTTAGAGTTTTCCTTATCTGCTGTTACTAAGAACCATGGGTCTACGGATATGCAGTGTCCGCCAACACCTGGTCCTGGTGTATGAACATTTACTCTTGGGTGTTTATTAGCTAATTCAATTAGTTCCCATACGTTGACACCAAGTGTGTCACAAATCTTAAGCATTTCATTTGCAAGAGCTATGTTAACGTCTCTGAATGTGTTTTCTAGTAGCTTACATACTTCAGCTGTTGTTGCATCTGTTGTAAATACTTCTGCATCAACAAAAGTCTTATACACATCTCTAACTATTTCGGCAGATTTTGTATCTACTCCACCTACTACTCTATGGTTATTCTTTAGCTCATATAAAATATTTCCTGGGATAACTCTTTCAGGACTGTGAGCTAAATATATGTCTTCTGAAACCTTTAAGCCAGACTTTTCAAGTATAGGCTTAACAACATCTTCAGTTGTGCGTGGTGGAGATGTTGATTCCAATACGACAGTATCACCTTTTTTAATAACTTTTAATATGTCGTGACAAGCATCCTTAATGTACTTTAAGTCGCAGCTCTTGTCATCATTAAATGGTGTTCCGACGCAGATGATATACATATCAGCTTCATGAATCCTATCTGAAACTTCTATCCTTCCTTCTTCAAGAGCTTTGTCTAGAACTTCTTTAAGTCCTGGCTCATCTATCTCTAAAGTTCCATTCTTAATCTTTTCGATTTTTTCCTTAACTGGATCATATCCAAAAACCTTGAAATGATCACTTAGTATTGTGGCTGTTGGTAAGCCAATATATCCTAATCCTAATACGGAAATGCTTTTAATACTCATTATTTCCTCCTAAATTTTCTATATGTAAAAATTATTTAGTCAGTGCTAAACTTATCTTTAGTCCCTCGTCAACCTTGGCCATAAGCTTGTCAGTTACGCTTCCTATCTTTTCTCTTAATCTCTTCTTATCAATAGTTCTGATCTGTTCAAGCAAAATTACGCTATCCTTAGGCAAGCCAAATTCCGGTCCATCTATCTCTATATGGGTCGGTAGTTTAGATTTATTCAGTTGACTTGTAATTGCCGCAACAATGATAGTCGGTGAATACTTGTTGCCAACATCGTTTTGCACGACAATAACTGGCCTCACACCGCCTTGTTCAGAGCCTATGACAGGTGATAAATCTGCATATATAATATCACCTCTTTTAATCATATTCTCACATCCTTTCTGATAAGTAAGACAATTATATTATAAGTTAAAATCGCTTATAAGTCAATAACTTTACGGGTTTAAGCTATATATCTTTATAGTTGTGAGAGCTTATTTCTTCTCCATCGTAAAAATACTTTCTAGAAATTCTATCCTTCATATCAGTTAGAACTTCATAATTAATAGTGCCTTCAATCTTAGCCAAGTCATCGTAAGTCATAGCCTTGTTAGTGCCGTCACCTATTATAGTTACTACATCAGCTACTTGAGCATCAGTACCTGTAGCATCAATCATAAATTGGTCCATACAAATGTTTCCGATGTTATTCAATAGCTTGTCTTTATATAAGACCTTTAACTTGTTTTGTAAAAGTCTTCTTACGCCATCTGCGTATCCTATAGGTATTGTGGCAACCTTAGTCTTTTTGTCAGCGATGAAAGAGAAAGTATAACTAACGCCCTCGCCCGCTTCTATCTCTTTGACATTTGAAATACAAGCTTTTAATTGCATTAACTTTTTTAAAGGTAAATTCTCTTTAATAACTTCATCAGATGGATAGTAGCCGTAAAGAATGATGCCTGCTCTAACATAATCAAGGTTTAAATCCTTTAGATCCATGATGGATGCTGAGTTAGAAACGTGTTTTATCCTTATCTTAAGTCCAGCTTCTTCGAGCATGGCAACGGTGTTTTGATAATTGTCATATTGCTTTTGAGTTAAAGTTTTATCTTTGATGTCAGCATTAGCAAAGTGAGTAAATATACCTTCTATGTCGATATTGTCAAGCTTTGATATCTTTAAAATTTCTTCCACAGACTTTGCTCTATGAACTTCATCTGCTTGAAAACCAATTCTAGACATACCAGTGTCAAGCGCAATATGTATCTTGGCAGTCTTATTTTGTCTTAGAGCTTCTTCACTAAGCTTTTTAGCCTTATCATAGCTAAATATAGCGCTCGTTAAATTATACTTAACTACTTCTTCTAAATAATTATCCTCTAAGTAATTAAGCATAAGTATATCCTCTTCAATACCTGCTTTTCTAAGCTCCATTGCCTCGCTCGCAACAGATACAACAAATCTATCAATTCCTAAGCCTTCCATAAACTTAGCAAGAGCTACAGCTCCATGACCATATGCATCAGCCTTAATAACAGGCATGATCTTCGTTTCAGGACTGATAGCCTTTTTAATAGAGTTGATATTGTATTCAAGATTGTTTAAATTAATTTCAAGCCAAGCGGCTCTATTGCCCTTCATTTATTTTACCTCCATCATCTTAATAGCTTTCGGTATAAACTCAATTATATCGCTTGCTATTAATGAATATTCTGTGTATTTTTCTTTTGCAAGATCCCCTGCTAGTCCATGCAAATATACCCCGTACTTCGCTGCATCAAAGGTATTGAAGCCTTGAACAAGTAGTGAAGCAATAATACCAGACAGCACATCGCCTGATCCTGCTGTAGCCATACCAGGGTTTCCTGTATGATTTATGTATTCATTGTCTTCATCCATGACAATAGTATTGTGGCCCTTTAAAACTACTACTACTTCAAACTTTTCACTAGCAAGGCGCGCATATTTTTTAGGCTCTTCTATAATTTTTTCTGTGTCAACATCTATAAGTCTAGCCAGTTCAGCAAAATGCGGCGTGATTATAGTCCTGTATCCTAGTTTATCTCGATATTTCTTCAAATAATGAAGACCATCTGCATCAATCACAAGCTTTTTATTTGAACGGATTATGTCTTTGTAAATATTATCTCTATTCTCAAAAAATGACCAAGCTGGTCCAAAAAGCACAGCGTCCATATCTTTTAAATCATAATTATCATTGCATCTGATTATAGTTTCAGACAGCTTCACGCTGAGTATATCCTGTATATCCCTGTCAATGTACAAATAAGATAAACCGCAGCCCGTCCTCATCGCAGCAAGTGACGCAAAGTAAGGCGCCCCAGTCATTGAAAGAGAGCCAGCAAATATGGCAAGCTTACCATAGTCGCCCTTATGAGTAAAGTCATCCCTTTTCTTAAACACTTTAAATTCATCAGCAATATTGATTTTGCTAGAGCATTCGTTTGTACTTGCAACGCTTATTGCGTAGTCGCCATCATGCGAGATTGAGACAAAAAAATTTATACCATTCACATAAGCAAATGGTACATCATTTTTTCTCTCTATAGAGATGTCTTTATATTGTAGTCCAGCTAAATTGCCATTTAAAGCCTTAATAATAGCTTCTTTAGCCGCAAAAATCCCAGCACAAGTTTCATCAGCCTTAGCTGATGATTCTATATAGCTTATCTCTGCATCACTAAAGAAGCGATTCAAAAACTTTTCATTTTCCATTAATTTTCTAATTCTAGATATTTCAAGTATATCTACACCTATACTCATTAAATTATTCCTCTAATCTCTTCAAAACTTTCTATCTTATTATCATTCATATATTTTTCTAAGTCTTCAACAATATTTGGCATAATCATAGGCTCTGTAAAGTTCATAGTGCCAACTTGTACTGCACTTGCTCCAGCCATAATAAATTCGATTACGTCTCTATAGTTTTGTATGCCACCCATGCCTATAACAGGTATATTAACAGCCTTTGACACTTCATAAGTCATTCTTAAGGCTATAGGTTTGATTGCAGGGCCTGATAGACCTGCAGTTTTATTGTTAAATACAGTTTTGCGCCTGTCTATGTCTATGGCCATAGCGTTAAATGTGTTAACAAGACTTAGTGCATCTGCACCAACTTCTTCGCAAGCTTTAGCCATTTCCACTATGTCGTTAGCATTAGGTGATAGCTTTACTATAAGCGGTTTGTCTGTAGCATCTCTAACTTTTTTAACAACATCTTTAGCAACGCAAGTCTTGATACCAAAGGCCATGCCGCCGCTTTTAACGTTTGGGCATGAAATATTAAGCTCTATCATTTGAGCTTCTGTCTTTGATATTAATCTAACTGCCTCTAAATAATCTTCTATGTTATTACCGCCAATATTTACAAGTGTGATAAGGTCCTTTGATAGTAGAAAGTCTAGTTCATTATCGATAAAAGCTTGTATACCAGGGTTTTCAAGGCCTATAGAATTCATAAGGCCGCTTGGAGTTTCGAATAATCTTATGCCTTCATTACCATCTTTTGGATTTAGTGTAAGGCCCTTAGTGGAGACGCCGCCTATCTTTGAGATATCGTAGTACTCCTCATATTCTTTACCAAAGCCGTAGGTTCCGCTCGCAGCGATTAGTGGGTTTTTAAATTCAATATCAGCTATCTTTACTCTTAAATCAGTCAATTAAAAACACACCTCCTCCAAATATTGGTCCGTCCTTGCAAACGCGTCTCATGCCAACTTTAGTCTTTATACTGCAGCCCCTGCATGTTCCTACGCCGCAAGCCATCCTTGATTCCATGCTTACTAGTACTTTATTTCTATTATGAGCTTTTAATAATAGGGCTTTCATCATTGGGAATGGTCCGCAAGTATATATCTTATCGTATTTCTCCGATTCTAAAATATCTATGATATAGCCTTTATAACCGACCTTGCCACTTTCTGTTGAAATATATGTATTTTCAACATATTCTTCAAAATCTTCGATTAAGTATGGATTATCTCTAAATCCTGCGTAATAATCTATATTCTTAGTGATATCTTGTATAGATCTAGCAAGGTACTTAAGAGGCGCTATACCAACAGAGCCGCCAACTAAAGCCACTTTTTCATCTTTATTAGGTAATGGGAACTTGTTTCCTAGTGGTCCAAGTAAATATAATTTATCGCCTTTTTTAAGCTTCATCATTATATCTGTTCCTCTACCAACATTTGCTACCAAAAGATAGATATTGCCCTCCTCATCTATATCGTAGATGCTTATAGGCCTAGCTAGAAGAGGGTCTGTTCCTTGCCACGATTTAATCATATAAAATTGTCCAGGTGCACCTTCGAATGGTCCACTTACTTTTAAAACGTAGATATTGTCAATAATGTGATTGTTTTCTAATATCGTACCCTCTTTGTATGCATTTCTAGCCACAGATATCCTCCTTCATATTTATAACAGCTTCTCTAATGTATTTTAAATAATTTTCAGACTTATAATCAGTGTCGTCCATGTGCTTCATATGGCTTGTTATTATACCTCTTGATGAGTTAACGATGCCGCCATTAAGCTCTGTAAGCAATTTTCTTACAGTTGAAGCTTTTCCGCCTTGAGCACCATAGCCAGGAACTAAGAAAAATTCCCTAGGAAATCTCTTTCTTATCTCATCTTGTTCGCCACTGTCCATGATGTTATCACCAACAACGAAGCCTAGAGATGAGTAGCCATAGTCACCGATGTATTTATCTGCAATCTTACTTAGATTGTCACCAATTATATTATACAATGTTTCGCCTTTACTTTCAAGGTATTCTATGTCTAAAGCACCAGGATTTGAAGTTCTTAATAGCACAAATATTCCTTTTTCTCCGCTTTCCAAATAAGGCAAATAAGGTTTTATGCTATCATAGCCCATAAATGGTGAAAGTGTTATGAAGTCAGCTTCAAAATCTCCTTCAAAGTGTGCTTTTGCATACATTTCTGCGGTCTTTGCAATATCAGATCTTTTGATATCGCCTATGCTTAGCTTATTCTTCTCTCTAAGGTATTCTAAAGTCTTTTTGTATGCTAATAGTCCTTCTACGCCTAAAGCTTCGTAGTAAGCAATTTGAAGCTTATATACAGCTACCAAATCATAGCTTGCATCGATTATGTCCTTGTTGAATTTAAAAACTCTATCTGCGATACTTTCAATACTATTTAAATGCTCTGGAATATAGGACAAATCTGTGTCTAGACCGACACAGATTGGACCAAATTTTTGAACTTCTTCAAATAATCTATCTATAATCATATTATTCCCCGTAAACATGATCACAGTAAGCACATTTGTACTTGCCTTTTTCTCTATCAACTAAGACAAATTTGTGCGGAATATTTCTTTCAACAGATGTTATGCAGCGAGGATTCTTGCATTTTATAACGCCTTCTACAACTTCTGGAAGAGTAAGATTTATCTTTCTTTCGATCTTTTCATCTTTTATTACGTTCACAGTGATGTTAGGATCGATAAAACCTAGCGCAGATAAATCTAAGTCTATTTCATTTTCAATCTTAATCATATCTTTGCTGCCCATCTTTTCACTGTGTGCGTTCATGATTAATGCTACAGTGTAGTCAGCTTCTCTAAGATTTAGATATTCAAATATTTGTATACCATGTCCAGCTTGTATATGGTCTATAACTATACCTTTTGAAATACTATTTATACTTAACATTATTTAACCCCCAATAATTTTGCTATCAGTGCCATTCTTATATACATACCGTTCTTAACTTGTCTAAAGTACCAAGCTCTTGGATCGTCGTCTACGTCTACAGCTATTTCGTTAACTCTTGGTAGTGGATGAAGTATTGCTAGGTCTTTCTTTGCGTTCTTAAGCTTTTCAAGGTCTAGAACGTAGCTGTCTTTCAATCTTACATAGTCAGCTTCGTTGAAGAATCTTTCTTTTTGTACACGTGTCATGTATAATACATCAAGATCGTCAATTACATCTTCAAGTCTTTCTACTTCTGTATATGGTATAGATTTTTTATCAAGAACTTGTTCTTTTAAGTATTTTGGAACTCTTAGTTCATCTGGTGAAATAAGAACAAATTTGTTATTGCTATATCTTGACATTGCTTTGATTAGTGAGTGAACTGTTCTGCCGAACTTTAAGTCGCCGCATAGACCTATAGTCATGCCGTCAAATTTGCCTTTAGCGCTTAGTATTGTAAATAGGTCTGTAAGTGTTTGTGTAGGATGTTGGTGTCCGCCGTCTCCTGCGTTAATTAGTGGTACTGTGCAAGCGTTGTGGCCATATTGTGGAGCGCCTTCTTTTGGATGTCTCATAGCAATGATGTCTGAGTAGCAGCTAACTGTTCTTAGTGTATCAGCTAGTGTTTCTCCCTTTGCTACAGAACTAGAGCCCGGCTCCGAGAAACCAATAACATTTCCGCCTAATCTCAACATAGCGGCTTCAAATGAAAATCTGGTTCTGGTGCTGGGCTCATAGAATAGAGTAGCTAGGATTTTACCATCACATACGTGTATAAAATCCTTTTCGTTTTCAACAATTTCTTTACCTAGTGCAAATAGCTCATCAAGCTCCTCTAGGCTTAGATCTTCCGGATCAATATAATTTCTTCCTTTAAGCATAATATCCTCCCTATATTTTTTTTATCCTTATAATCATACTACTAATAAATTTAAAAGTCAAGAACTTTTTTTACTTTTTTTCAAATTTTACAAACTTATATGCTTCATCTAATTTTTTTAAAATCTCTTGTCTTATTTTTTCTAATTCTTCATCTTCCTCTTCATCTGCAAGTGAAGCCTTAAGATATTCATATCTAGCATCGAGCAATTCGCTGTCGGTATTGTCGTCTGAGTAAAGTGCGCTTAAATTTGTATAGTATTTAAAGTTTTCAAAGTTCTCTAATGTATAGTTCTCAATAAATAATTTATCATTGTACTTAAAGTTTTTGAAAAACTTTTCTTTCTTTGCTATCTTATTGCTACTTATATAAGCAAGTATGATTAAATACATGATAAATATAATCATCATGATGATAGTGTACTTGATGAAGTAGTGATTTGTATACATCTCAAGGTCTCTCTTTATTATGACGCGCACTAATAGAAAGTGTAAAAAAGCCCTTCTTGTTGCATTACTCGCAATAATCCTAAACACATAGAATGTTTGTGTATCCTTAATTCTGGGTCTTATAATTAGGTAATAAAAAATTAATGATATGCTTAGTGCTATATCCAGTCTATGCACCTTTGATATTGGTAACAATATTAGATTAAGTATCATTAAAGAAAAACTAGATAGCTCGATAATGGAGCGCAAGTCCATGATATATTCTTTAAAGTATTGTTTATTTCTTTCCATAGTATCACCATATATATTATATCATATATTAAGTCTTATCATATACTTTATATAAATTTTTTAATAGTAATATTTAGATTGTATTGATTATTCTTTTTAATTTCTTAATTTCTATATTTCTATATAGCTGTGTGTAAAATAAATTTTTGCATAAAAAAATGAGGCTTGCGCCTCATTTTTAATTAGCAATTTGCATCGCTTGTTATATATCCAGCTTTTGCTAAAACTTCTTTAGCTTTATCTAGGTTCTTTGTACTAACCATGATAACTGGTCCTGTACAACCCATACCGCTTTCAGCATAGATACCTTCTTTCCAAAGTGCTTGAACTGAATCTTCAAGTTCTAGTATATCGATACCAGCGATAGCTTCTTCAACAACTTCCTTTGCTGGAGCTGCTACTGCTTCCTTTGGACCGTCATCTTTCTTTTCATTAGATTTATTTAATGATGCTAAAACATCTTTTAAACCAGCTGCATTAGCTGCTTCAAAAGTAGCTTTTGCTACCTTGTGTAAGTTGCCCTTAACAAGGCTTGCAGCATATACTAATGCATTTGCTACAACAGGAACGCCTGATGCTCTAGATACTATAAGTATAGTTCTATCGAAGTCTTCACCAATACCAGGTCCATAACCAAAGCCAGCTGCTTCGTATGATCCACCAGTTGTGAATGAAGAGAACATCTTCATAAGAATGTTACCTGTAAGTGAGTCATTAACTACAACATCGCATGAAGCTTGTAATAAGTCGTTTCCTCTCATTACATCTCCGCCGTCTGCTCTGTGTGACTCAGCAAATTTTATATTAAATCCATTTTCGTTTAATTGTTTAAAAGCTCTTTCAACTTGTCTTGCTCCGTCAACATTTAGTATACCAAGACTTGGATCTTGATTACCTAATGCTTTAGCTACGATTAAACCATAGATACCATTAAGAACCATTGCTTCTACTCTGTGTGCAGAAGATGTTCCTGTTGTTGTTGCTATAAGCATTTCTTTACCATATCCAGGAGTAACAGCTCTACCTACAGTAGATACTCCGATTGGGAAATTATAATGCATAGTAACGCATGCATCTATCTCTCCAGCGTCTAGCAATTCTTCCATCTTCTTATAGCCTTGATCTTCATCAGAAACTTCATATTGAGTTAATTCAGTTTCTGCTTTAGGACCGATAAGGACAACTTCGATTGAAGAATCTCTAGATTGAGCAAGTTCTGCAGCTTTAACTAAGTTTTCAGTACCGTGTTCACTACCAAAACTTGTTAAGCCAACACGTACTTTTTTACCGAATGAACCAGTTTCTAAGCCATCAGCGATGTCATTAAAAACTTGTCCAATCATTTTCTTAATGTTGTCTGACATATCGTCACCTCTAATTTTCTTCTGTGAATGATTTAGCGAAATCTCTCATTGCATCTGCTACATATTTCTTGATAGTTTCTTCAGATGCTGCACCTTCTTCGCTAACCTTTCCTGGGTTCTTTTCGATTACTATAGAAACACCGTCGAATAGGTTTGTCATTCTACCTAAGAATAAGCTTCCCTTACCAACAATCATAGCTCTTTTTACTGCTCCGCTCTTGATATCATCTATAACAAATCCAAGATAAGGTGCTCCTGAAGGTATATGGCCTTGAGTTGGAGCCCAACCTTTCATACCATGTTCAACGATAAAATCAGGAAGTGCAGTTCTTTCGATTTCGCCATTCTTTACAGCTAAAGCTCCTATCATCTTAAAGTTAGCTTCAGGAACGTCACCTGCTCCAGCTGGTCTTGTTATATCTGGATTTTGCATTTCTACTGAATATTTATCTACATCTATGATTTTTAATCCAGCTTTTGTTAGTGGATTTGTAACTAAAGAAGTGATAACTGCTTGTGGTGATGAACCAGTGCCAACTGTGTGTCTACCAACTATATCAGTTCTGATTATTGGATGTTCTCCATCGTTTTGAGAGACAACAAATGCAAATCCTGCAACACAGTCTTCGATTATTGGCATTTCTTTCTTAACATGGTCTCTTCCGTTCATGCCAAGTTTAGCACTAGAACCACCTGCAACTACCAATACATTCTTAAATGTTCCAGCTTGTACTAATGACGAAGCAGAAATTAAAGAGTGAGTTGGAGCTGCACAGAAGCCTCTAACGTCTGAACCTGATGCGTTAACTAAACCAGTTAATTCTGCTATAGATTTAGCAAAGTTACCGCCACCTCTTTGGTTCATATCACCGCATGCTTCTTCTGAACATTCAATTACATATTCAATTGATTCAGGATCAATGTGGTTCTTTTCTATACAGTTTAAAGCAGCAAATATACCTGATGCTTTAACTACTAAGTTTTCAAACATTACGTGAGCTGATAAGTTTTGGTCAACATCATGAGCTCTCTTTACACAACCAACAACTTTGTCATCATTCATGATTGCTTCAGCACCGTGATCATTGATTAAACCTTCAATTTCTGCTAATTCAGTTCCTTCACCTAATCTTTTTATTAGATCTTCTTTTATTAGTGGATGTTCTTCAAATTCTTTTTTTACTTGTTCAGTAAATTCTTTAGTTAAAAATACTAATTCAAATACGTCAGCAACTTTCATCATACCGATAAGTTCTGATTGCGGAAGAATTTCACCCTTTTTGCCATGTCTATCAGCACCTTCTAATAAATGCTCATGCCATGGTTCAGGCACTTCTCTTAACTTTTCAGGAACTTCATTACCTATATAAATTTGGTTAGGTAAATAGTTAACACAGTCTTCGAAACTTCTTAAATGTTTTGGAACTGCCTTTAGATACTCTGAATCTGGATGTAGAGTTCTTTCTGTTGTTTGTGTAGTTCCATTGTGGATTACCATATCAGGTGCTTGTAACAATACATAAGCTGCACCCTTTAATACTGAATAATTCATCCATACACCTCCGTAATATTTTTTTATTATGAATTATCTATAACATAGCAATACTATGACATAAACTAATTATGTACTTCGCCCTTAATTGAAAGGGCGAATATAATTATCTAAAATAATTATTTATCGAAAACAGTTTGTCCATCAACTTCAGTTTCTAAAGCATGTAATGCTTTTTCAACTAGCTTTCTTCTTAGAGAAACTTCTTCCTTGTGGTCAAGTTTTGGATCTCCAAGAGGATGTGGAATAGCTATTGTTGGAACTATTCTGTTAGCACCAACTGTTAATGAAATTGGAACTACTGTACACATGTGAACTACAGGGATTCCTGCACGTTCGATTTCTTTTACCATTGTTGCACCGCAACGTGTACAAGTACCTCAGGTACTAGTTAATATAACTCCATCAACATGGTTTTCAACTAATTCTTTTGAGAATTCTTCAGCAAATTTCTTAGCATTTGCAACGGCAGTACCGTTACCAACTGTTGTGAAATATGCATTGTATAATTTTCCTATTTTACCTTCTTTTTCAAATTCTCTCATTATGTCAAGAGGTAAAACTCTGTTAGGATCTTCGTTAGCATATACAGGGTCGTATCCACCGTGAGCTGTTTCAGCATTTTCACTTGTGAATGCATCTAATCCTGTAATGTCATATCTTCCGTATTTAGAAGCTGATGATGCTTCGATATGATCAGGGTTTCCTTTTGCACAAATACCACCAGATGTTACTAAAGCGATAGTTGCGTGAGCCATATCTTTGATAGCTGGGTTTGGATCAACCCTGTCAAAGTTAGGCATTGGATATTCTGTAACATATTCTTCACCGTTTAACTTCTTAAGCATCATGTTAACAGCTCTTCTTGCTCCTCTTTCTTCTGCGAATAAATTGTATCTTACTCCTCTTTCGATGTATCCTTCTTCTGCTGGAGTACCGATTTCTTCATTCTTAGCTAGTTTAAGAGCTAATGGAGCCATCTTCTTAACAGCGTCAACCATACCAGCCGCACTGTTCTTTGTACTAACTATATATACTGATTTCTTGAACATATCAGCACCTGGGTTTTCAACATACATACCAGTTACTGCAGGAATGCCAAGTTCAGATTGTACTGCGTCAGTAATTGTAGCACAAGCTACACCGTATCTTCCTGCGTTAAATGCAGGTCCTGCGATGAATAGATCAGGTTCATATTTTTTAACCATTTCTAGTATAGCTGCTTTTGCTTCTTCAATGTTTTCTCCGAAATATGAGTCACCACATACTATAGTCGCAACAATTTCAGCTTCTCCTTTAAATTGGCCAGTTAAAGCCATACCAGGACCCATAACCTTTTCTTCAACATAAGGTTTTATATCAGCTTTTTCTTCTCCACCAACACCGGCAAAGAATTGGTTAATATAATGAACTACTCTAAATTTACTCATCATATTTCCCCCCTTTTACTAAAATTTTTGGGCACTATTAATATTGAGTGTACTCATCTCTGATAGCTTTGATTTCACTAGTAATAGCATCAACGTCTAATACCATTTCCATCATGCCTATTTGTTCGTCATAAACGCCTGCATCAACACTTTCCTTGAATTCAGGGTCTAATGCATGGTATACCTTAAGTCCCAACGAGACTCCGGCTAAAGGACCAGCCCATGTAGGGTCACCTGCTGTAACAGTTTCAGCTGCTAAGCCTGCTGTTTCAGCTTCTCCTCCACCAAGTAAAACTATAATGTTTTCTGCACCGTATTTATCTACGGCTTCTTTTACTCTGTTTTGGTTTTCTAGGTCCATAGCGCCTGCGGCAGTTCAGACAAAACATTCAGTAGCTGAGAATACAACTTCTGCAGGTGTTGTCTTTATACACTCTTCCATAGCAGGACCAGGAATACCGTCTCTGTCGCCAATTATAACAACTTTTGAATTTTCATTAAATATTGACATTCAAAAACTCTCCTTTCCTATTTTTATTTTTAATTAATTATTTGCCTCTTGCTGTTAAATATCCGAAACCTACTTCAGAAGTAGCTCCTGTTATAGCTTGGATTTCAACTGTTACTGAACCGTCTTCTTTTAATGAACCGTCAAATCCACCTGCGATTGTATCGATAAATTCAGGGTGACCAATAACTTTGTCCATCTTAGGTAATTCAATAACTTGGTTAGCGTTACCGCCAGTTACAACTGCATCTGCAGCCTTATCAGCGTCTGCTAACGATTGAGAAGCACCGTCTCTACCAGCGTATTCATCTGTAATGATTACAGTCTTAACGCCTTGTCCTTCGATCTTCTTGCAGTTCATGATTAAGTCTGTATCTGGGTTACCAAAACCTTCTTGTGAAACAACAGCTCCATCAAGATCTAGATATCTAGTTAGTTTAGCAGTCCAGTTTGAACTTCTTTCCTTATCAGCAAGATAAACGTTTTCGTTAGTGATAATCATACCAACAAAGTTGATAGTTTTACCGTGTTCTTTGTACAATTCTTTAACAACTGGGTTGTTCATGTGTACATAAGATGGGTTCTTATCGCATGATGATACGCAGTTACCACTAATTATAGCTCCATCAAAAACTTCAGTTGGGTATAAAATTGTAGGAACTATTTGCTTTGCATCGACACCATAAACGTATGTGTCATGTAGAAGTCCTTGAGATTGTAGCATTTGAACATATGCAACTCTTGGAAGTCCTTTGAACTTTTCAGCACCTTCCATTAAAGGTAGTGTTTCATAAACTTCTGTTTCATCTGGAGTCAAGTTTCTTGCTGCTTCAGCTAAGTAAGCTGCAGTCTTGAATCCACAATATCTTAGAGCTTTTTCATGTTCGTGTTGCTTCAAACCATCAATTGGTTCAGCAATAACTACAATGTTGTTAGTTTTTGAGAATGGTGTATATTGAGCACCTGGTCCTGTCATGTCGACAATACCTTCTTGGAAACCAACAATTTTACCTGTTGTCATTACTGCACAACCTTTAAGAACGTTTGTTTTACCTGAACCAACTACGTCAACTTTTGAAAGAATTCCAGGGAATACTCCACCAGGTCCTTCAACTTTAACTCTTGGTTCAACAACATCTTTAACCGGTGTGATTCTAACACTTTCTCCCGGTCTAGCGATTTCTACGTCTACGGATTTAATATGTTCATCTTCCTTGCAAAGATTGATAATGTCTTCTTTATTTACATATAGAACTCCATTTTCTACCTTTGTCTCTTGGCCGAATTGAACATCTTTAATAAGCACGTTGCCTATTTCTAGACGCATAATCTCACCTCCCTTAAAATTTGAATATATTTAACTATAAAATAGTAAATAAACTTTAGTTATATTTTTCTAACATTTCTCTAACTGATTCTTTAGTAGCGTCTTCTTTAACTCTTGAATCTACTTGAGAACCGTCTTTGTAAATAGCAATTACTGGTAAGCCCATAACTTTTTCACCAATTGCTAATCTTCTACCTTTTGAAATATCAAATGAAGTGAATTTAACGTTTGTAAATTCTTCTTCCATTGCGTGGATGTGTGGCATTAAAGCCTTGCAAGGTTCACATGTAGGACCCCAGAAATCCACTAATACATAGCCTTCTGCTTGTTTAACTTCTTGTTCAAAATTGTCTTTTGTTACTTCTAACATTACGATTCCTCCTTAAAATATCTTTACTTTATATACTTAGACTATTAGTCTGCAAAGTTTTCGTTAATATATTTTTCTGCTTGTGTAGCTGCTATAGCTCCATCTGCAGTTGCTGTAACAACTTGTCTTAATTCTTTCTTTCTGTTGTCTCCAGCTGCAAATACTCCAGGGATATTTGTGTGCATGTTTTCATCAGTAACGATGTAGCCACCTTCCATATCTAGGATGCCTTCAACAATATCGTTCTTTGGAATATATCCTACGAATACGAATAGACCAAATGTTCCGTCGTTTTCGTCAGCAAATATTTCGCGTTGTTCTTTTGTCTTAGTATCTTCAAGAACTATGCTTGTTAAGATTCCGTCACCTTTTACTTCTACAACGTTAGCGTTCCAGATGTAGTCAAGTTTTGGATTCTTGTATGCCTTTTCTTTAATACTTTCAGCTGCTCTTGCTTCTTCTTTACCTTTTCTGTAAACAAGTGTAACCTTTCTAGCAAATTTAGATAAGTACATAGCTTCTTCGAAAGCTGAGTCTCCACCGCCTACTACATAAACTTCCATGTCTTCAAAGAAGTTAGCATCGCAAGTTGCGCAGTAGCTTACGCCTCTACCTGTAAATTCAACTTCGCCTGGGCAACCAATCTTTCTTGGTGTAGCGCCTGTAGCAACAATAACAGTCTTGCCTTCATAAGTTTTGTCTTTGCAAACAACTTTTTTAACTTTATCGTTTAGTTCTAGTTTTTCAACAGTATCTAAAACGAATTCAGCTCCAAAGCTGTCTACTTGATCTTTCATTCTCTTAATTAGGCTTGGACCTGAAGCTTCTTCAACAGAACCAGGATAGTTAGCAACTTCGTCAGTTATAACTATTTGTCCACCAGCTTTTTCCTTTTCTAGGATAAGAGTTTTAAGTCTTGCTCTTGAAGCGTATAAGCCAGCTGCTAGTCCTGCAGGGCCCCCTCCAATAATAATTACATCATACATTAATGATATACCTCCTTATACTACATATTGTTTATTAACAAAATTGTCTGTAAAATAAAAAACAGAAAACAAGCCACTCTTGTTCTCTGTCTATAACCTGTGAGATTCTCTTAAACAAGATTGCTCCATCGGTGCTATAAGCTTTCCAGAGTACTGTCAAAATGCGGTTCTTTTACCTGAGACTTTTGAATTTAAGTAGTGAGCTCAAATTCTTTACCCTTCGGTGACATATGTTCTCTCCCGCATCTGTCGTCCAGTTCTTTACTAATTATATTATACCACAATTAGTATAATTTTACAAGCATTTCTATATTTTAATTTTTTATATCTGAATTAAAACAATTTATGAAGAAAATGACTTAATTATTCAAAATGTTTTAATATATATCCTGCGATATTGTCAGCGTGGTCTCCTATTCTTTCTAAATTTGATATTGTATCTAGGAAGATGATGCCTTGCTCTTCTTCACATTCGTTTGTCATCAGTCTTCTAAAATGTTTTTCTCTAAATGCTTCTTCGCAAATATCTATTTCTTTTTCAGTATTAACTATGTCATATGCTTTTTCCTCTGACATAGACCTATAAGCATCCATAGTCATAGTAAATACTTTATATGTTAAATCATAAATTTCATTTAATTCGTTCTTGCCTTCTTGTGTAAAATGTATGTCCATGTTAGTTTTTTCTTCGCTTAATTGAGCAATATTCTTAACATGGTCTCCAGCTCTCTCTATATCATTTACAATAAAGAATAAATCATCGACCGTTTCGTGCTGTTCTTTAGAAAGTCCTGACGTTGATACCTTTACTAAATAATCTATAATTTCTTTTTGCAGACTATTAATAAGCTCTTCTCTATCATAAATAACATCCATTAACTCGCTTTTTTTATTAATCAATAAATCTCTTGAATCATCAATATTTTGAAGAACCAAATCGTTCATTCTTGTTAATTCATCCATAACTGTTTCTATTGCTAAGGCTGGTGTAGTAAGTATACGATAGTCTAGATGTATTGCGTGCTTATCAGCTTTATCGTCGCCTTCTGGTATTAGCTTTTGAGCTAATTTAACAAGTACTTTTGCAAATGGCATCATCCATAAAACGTTAATAACGTTAAAGAAAGTA
This sequence comes from Fenollaria sp. C0166D3, assembly GCF_056590255.1. NCBI lineage: Bacteria > Bacillati > Bacillota > Clostridia > Eubacteriales > Fenollaria > Fenollaria sp. C0166D3. The sequence goes on along the minus strand of NZ_JBWPVU010000001.1, from coordinate 79,179 downwards.
TGCGCCATGGCGATTTGTGTTGTTGTTTGACTAAAGTTATTAACAACATAAGTTTCAATAGGATTCTTTAATAAAAGCATAAATAATAATGAGCCAAAGACATTAAAAATAAAATGTATAAATGCTGCTTGTTTAGCTGTTCTGCTAGCTCCAATACTCGAAATAAGTGCTGTAGTTGTTGTACCTATGTTTTGACCAAATAATATTGGAAAGGCTATGTGCATATTAATAATATTTTGTGATGCTAATGCCAGTATAATCGCTTGAGCAGCTGATGATGATTGCAGTATAGTTGTCATAACAATACCTACTAACATTCCTAGCCAAGGATTAGTAAGTTTCGCCATCAAATTTGCATATACAGTACTTTCTCCTAATGGCCTCATTGCTTCTCCCATTGCTGCCATACCAAAGAAAAGTATACCTATACCTAAAATAATTTCTGCATAGCTCTTAATTCTTTTCTTTTTACCTAGCATGAAAAGAAGCACACCAACAAATATTGCTATAGGTGCATATCTTGATATATTTAAAGCAAGCATTTGACCAGTAATTGTTGTACCTATGTTTGCTCCGAAGATTATTCCAACCGCTTGATATAGGTTCATTAAACCAGCGTTTACAAAGCCGACAACCATAACCGTAGTTGCTGATGAGCTTTGTATAATCATAGTTACCACTGTACCAACTAATATACCCATAAAGGTGTTTTTAGTTAACGCCCCAATTATTTTTTTTAATTTGCTTCCTGCCGCCTTTTGAAGTCCATCCCCCATAAGGCTCATTCCGTATAGGAATAAACCTAGGCCGCCCATAAGTCCTAATGCATAATCCATAAAATCACCTATATAAGTTCCATAAAATCTAATTGCCTAAGAGCTTCGTATAAAATTACTGTACAAGAGTTTGCTAGATTTAATGATCTTTTTAAATCTTTAATCATTGGTATCCTTATTGCTCTGTCACTGTATTTATTAATTAAGTCCTCTGGCAAACCCGCTGTTTCTTTTCCGAAAAATATAAAGTCGCCATCTTTAAATTTAACATCAGAATAAATGTTTTTAGTCTTTGTTGTTGCTAGATAAAAGTTTGCATCTTTATTCTTTTCAAAAAAATCATCCAGGTTTTCGTAGATTGTAAGATCCAGATACTTCCAATAATCTAGACCCGCTCTTTTAAGGTATTTATCACTTAAATCAAAACCAAAAGGTTTAATTAAGTGAAGTCTAGAATTAGTGAGCACACAAGTTCTCGCTATGGCCCCAGTATTGTGCGGTATCTCTGGTTCATGTAATACTATGTTTATTGCCATGAGCTCCTCCTAAAAATATTGTTTCAAAAATTTCATAATTCCGTCGTGATCATTATCGTAATCAGTTATGAAATCTGCTTTTTGCTTTAATTCGTTTGTTGCATTGCTCATAGCAACGCCGACTTTTGATTCTTCAATCATCTCTATATCGTTATTATTGTCCCCAAAAGACATCAAATTATCTAAACTTAATCCTAAGTTCTTACATAAATACTTAAGAGATTTAGCTTTATTTACCCCTTCTGGAACAATCTCGATATTATTAGACCAAGAGCTTGATATTTTAACGCCATCTATCTTCTTTAGCTCAGTTCTTATTTCTTCAAGATAATTTTCATCCTCTTCTACTAATAAAACCTTAAAATAAGAATTGCTTTCACATGAATCTCTAAGCTCTCCTATATTATTGTATTCAATTATGTCAATAGTATCTTTAATATTTTTAGGAACTCTTGAATAAGTGTTTAAGGATGTAGTTCCTTTAAGTCTATAGAACTCATTTACTCCATAAAAATGGAAATTCATCTTGTAGTCATAAAGTAGATTCACTACTTTTATAAATGCATCTGTGTCAATAGGTTTCTCGTAGACTCTTCTGCCTTCACTATCAGTAACAACGCTGCCATTTGTCGCTACTATAGATGTTTTAAATGGCAGTATCTTTGCATATGCTTCGATCGATTTATGAAGTCTACCGCTTGATAAAACTATTTCGACGCCGTTTTCATTTAATCTTTCAAGTTCTAGCGAAGTTCCTCTGCTTACCATTTTCTCGCTATTTAGTAAAGTTCCATCCATATCAAAAGCAAGTACTTTTATATCTATCATGGTAGCATCACCGCTTCATCACTGTTTGAAGCATCTCCACTAGGATCTTCCTCTCCAGCGGTTTTAGTAGAAACCCTAACTATAGTATCTCTCTTTGGATAATAGTCCTTTGTAAACTGTTTATTCGAAATTACTTTTCCATCTTTTGTAACAATCTTGTTTGTTACAACTCTATAGCCATCGTATCCTTTTACGTCAACAACTCTTTCGCCAGCTTTTAGGTTTGGATCTTCTTTCTCAATAGCCTGTGATTTGATTACTTCAACTATCTCTGATTTAAAGCTTATATCGTAATCTTTCTTTGTTTTATCGCCATAAACATAAAATGTTACTTTGTTATTTGTAACGCTTGAGTCTATATATATAGGAAAATCATAAGAATTTTGAAATCTTAGATTTTTAGATCCTTTCCAAACTGCGCAGTCTTGTCCTTTTGGCACATAGTTTGCAGCTCTTGAGTGAGGGTGTCTTTCAAGTATTTTAACTCCCGCTCTAACAAGCGCATTATAAAGCGTAGTTGAAGTTTGGCACATGCCTCCTCCTAAACCATTTTCATACTCTCCACCCTTTAAAACATGTGCATTTTTATATCCATTAGCTGCCGTTATATCTCCTATGGCATTATTAAAGTTAAAAGATTCTCCAGGAAGCAAAAGTTTTTTAGAAACAGAGTTTGATGATACTCTGATATTTGTCTTTCTTTCGTTTGAGCTAGTGCTTATATCTGTTGTGAACGAACCAATAAGTCCGTTTATTCTTTCAAGGTCAGAATGTTTCTTTTCTGGTTCTATAGTTTCTACACTTGCTGTAATTGTTTCAGTATTATTATTAATAGCATCTAAGATATCATTTTTAAGTTTTTCTCTATCTAGTTTTTTCCCATCTTTACTCTCTGTAGATGTGATTTTGCCATTGTTTACGCTAAATTCTGCATTTACCGCTTCTGTATCGATTTCACTTGCAATTTTAGCTACAAAATCATCTACATGTGAGTAATCAATCTCTTTATCTATGACTACGTTTAATGGATTTTCTTTAAGAGCCTCTAACTTATTGTATCTCTCTTCTAGTTCGCCCTCTCTAGCGTATTCGTAAGCTTCGCTTATGGCTTTATCTATGTCCATCTTATGATCTAGATTTTTTAGCTCAAATGTATAATTCTTATCTTCTACATTAATATTGATATTTTTACCTTCTAGCTCATCAGCTTTTGCGGCAAGTATCTTGTCTTTAGCTTCTTCTTTAGATAAGCCGCCAACATCTATGCCGTCTATAGTAATACCCGTATAAATATCGTCTCCTTTAAGAGCTTCTTCCATAGCTTCAATTCTTTTTCCTTCAGTATACTTTGTGTAGCCAAAGTACCCACCGCCTAAAATTAGTATTAGTACTATAAATATTGCTAATCCTTTTTTCATTTATCAATTCCCTTTCTGTATAAACAAATATCACTTAAATTACAAAGTTCACATAGTGGTCTTTGCGCCTTGCACACTCTTCTTCCGTGAAAGATTAAGAGGTGATGTGCTAGTGACCAAGTATCCTTCGGCAGCTTTTTCATAAGCGCCTTTTCTGTATCCAAGACATTGTCTTCATCTACTAAGCCGATTCTGTTAGACACTCTAAAAACATGAGTATCAACAGCTATCCTCTGTACGCCAAAAGCGTTAGATAAGACAACATTTGCAGTCTTTCTACCGACTCCTGGTAATTCAATTAGCTCTTCAAATGTGCTTGGCACTTGGCTATCGTATTTATGTACTAATATATCGCAAGTCTTTTGTATGTTTTTCGCCTTATTTCTGAAAAAGCCTATGGATTTGACCATGTCCTCTATTTCAGAAAGTGGCCTTTCTATGTAATCTACCGGTTCTGGCATGATTTTAAACATCACATCAGTAACCTTGTTGACTTGCTTATCTGTGGTTTGAGCTGATAATATCGTTGCTATCAAAAGCTCAAATTCATTTCTAAAGTGCAGCTCAGGACCTGCGTCAGGATAATCCTGACGCAGTATGTCCAAAACTGTATTTATTTCTTTTTTATTTAATACTTTTCTCATAACTATACATCTCTTTATCTATATTTGTAATTTCAACTCTATCGTCATTGTCGATGAAGTTAATAATCTTCTCGATAGTTTTCTCGTTATATTTACTTTCATTTGACACGAAGGAAAAGCCTAAATCACTCACCTGCCACTTATCATTGTCCGAAGCTTCACAAACAGATACGTTAAACCTTGACTTAATCCTTTCGACAATTGATTTAACAACCATGCGTTTATCTTTTAAGCTCAAAGCATCATATATAGTTATGCTGATAAGCATATTTGTGACGAACATTATTGTAAAATGTTCATTTCCTTTCCAACTTTTTCAAATATTCTGCATGCTTCGTCAAGTTGTTCTTTAGTGTGTCCTGCTGTAACCATGCATCTTACTCTGCCTGTTCCTCTTGGTACTGTTGGGAATACTATAGCTGAAACGAATACTCCGTTTTCAAGTAATTTTCTTGAGAATTCCATAGCTTTAGCTTCTTCGCCAATAATTACTGGAGTGATAGGTGTTTCACTGTGGCCAGTGTTGAATCCAAGTTTACCTAATTTTTCCTTGAAGTATTTAGCGTTATCCCAAAGTTTATCAGTATATTCGCTGCTTTCCATAAGCATCTTGATAGCTTCTGTTATAGCACCAACTGATGCTGGTGTTAAGCTTGTTGAGAATAATACTGGTCTTGCTCTATGGATTAACCATTCGTACATTGTTTCAGAACCTGCTACATAGCCACCTATACAGCCTATAGCCTTTGATAAAGTACCAATTGAGAAGTCAACTCTTCCGTGTAAATTAAAGTGGTCAACTGTACCTCTACCATTTTCACCAAGTACACCAGATCCATGAGCGTCGTCAACATATGTCATACATTCATACTTTTCAGCTAAATCAACAATATCAGGAAGTTTAGCTATATCTCCGTCCATTGAGAATACACCGTCAGTTATAATAAGTACGTTTCTATAGTTCTTTCTCTTTTCTTTTAAAACGTCTTCCAAACTATCCATATCAGAGTGCTTAAATATAGCTCTATCTGCTTTAGAAAGTCTTGATCCGTCGATGATTGAAGCGTGGTTTAACTCATCAGAGATGATTAAGTCGCCTTTTTCAGTTACTGCTTGGATAGTACCAGCGTTGCAGTTAAATCCTGATTGATAGATGAAGGCTCTTTCTTCTCTCTTGAACTGTGCTAAAACTTTTTCAAGTTCTTCATGGATATCCATGTTACCAACTATAGTTCTAACAGCTCCTGAACCTGCTCCGTATTTTTCTACCATTTCGATAGAAGCTTTTTTGATTCTAGGGTTATTAGCAAAACCTAAGTAGTTGTTTGAAGATAAGTTAATTACCTTTTTACCATTTAAAATAATTTCAGCGTCATCAGGTGAGCTTAGTATAGGTAACTTTCTATAAACTCCTTGATCCTTTAACTCTTGGATTTTGTCTTTTAAAAATCCTAATTCGTGTACATTTGACATAATACCCTTCCTTTCATTAAATAATTCATTCTTATTTATATCTATAATATTTGCATTTCTCTCAAGTATTTTCTTGCCACGCCATAAAGCGGCCATAGCTTTGTATTTTTCTTTAAACTCTCTATTGCTTAATTTAAAATCATCTTTATAAACAAGGCCATAGTCATCCGACTCGTGGAACTCTTCATGAAATACTTTTTTTGCGTTTTTATTGTATGGACATACTTCTTGGCAAATGTCGCAGCCATATATGTAAGTCTTTATATTCTTCTTTTCAAAATCGTCTAGCTCGCCCTTCTTTTGAGTGATGTATGATAAGCACTTAGACATCTGCATCTTATAATCACACAAGGCTTCGTTTGGGCAGGCTCTTTCGCATATATCACACGAGCCACAATCAATTTTTAAGCTTTCATCATAATAATCACTAGGCTCATTACTTATTATATACCCAATAAAGATAAAAGAACCTAAGTTCGGATTGATAATACAAGTATTTTTGCCTAAAAATCCGAGGCCTGATTTTTGCGCAAGTAGTCTTTCTACTAGTGGACCAGTATCTACAAAGACGTGACTTTCTGATTCTGCATTAATAAAGAGCTCTCTATCAATTGCTTTAAGCTTATCCGTAAGCACTTTATGATAGTCATAACCATACGAAGATCTTGAAAGCAAATAAGTACCATCTTTTTTCTTGGCTTTTTTATAATTATAGCTCAGTCCAAAAACTATTATGCTCTTTGCATTAGGAAAAAGATCCTTTGGATTTAGCCTTTCTTCCTCACTATACTTTGTAAATTCATTTGCCGCCACTCCAATAGCTTCAAGCCGTTCTGCGTCTGTAATTCTAAAGGTGTCTACGCCATATTTTTTAATTAATATATCTACTTCGCTATGCTTGATAATCATTTTAGTAGTTCTAAGCTATCGTCAGTAAATCTTGTAGCTCCTCTGTTGTAATTAACAGATAGAACTAAACCTATACAAGCTAGGCTCGTTAGCTGGAAGGTTCCCGCATAGCTTATGAAAGGTAGCGGTATACCTGTAACTGGCAATATCCCAAGTATCATACCTATGTTTTGAACTATATGAAAGAAAAACATTCCTAAAAATCCCGATACCATGGCTGAGCCAAAAACATTATCAGAGTTTTTAGCAATAATAATCATTCTTCTTAGCATACTATAATAAAGGAAAATCATTATAGCTCCGCCCACAAAGCCTGTTTCTTCGCCGACTATAGCGAAGATTGAGTCAGTATGCTTCTCTGGAACGTACTTATACATATTTTGCGTTCCTTTAAATAGACCTCTACCAAATAATTTTCCTGAGCCTAGAGCAATCTTACCTTGAATAACTTGTCTACCTGAGCCCATCGCGTCTCTTGTAGGATCCAAGAAGTCATAAATTCTGTTCTTTTGATATTGGTTCATAGAAAACCAAAGAGCAGGTATCGATAATACTCCTAAGCCTATGGCGTAAACAACATATTTTAAAGATATCCCTTGTGAAAATAGCATGATGAATATAAAAAACACATAAACGATTGCTGTTCCTACGTCTGGTTGTAATAATATTAATACAACTGGTAGAAATGCAAAAGCAAGTATCTTTAATAAAACAAATGGATTATTGATATTTTCAATATTGTTTTCTATGTATTTTGCTAGTGATATTATTAAGCCTACCTTTACAAACTCTGAAGGCTGAAATGTAAATCTTGAGCCAATCTCTATCCAGCTCTTGGCATTATTAACAGTCTTACCGAAGATAAGTGTTGCAATCAATAATAAGATGCAGCCAGCGTATATTATTAAGTATAACTTGCCCCAAATATTATAATCAATTAGCATTAAAGCAAACATAATGACTATGCCTAATGCTAAAGACAAAAAGTGTGTCTTCATTAGACCGTTTTGCACTGGCTTTGAAAATGATAGTGTAGTTGAATACACCATGATGGTTCCAAAGGCAAGCAGCGCTAGTATTGATAAGACAAGTATTATATCTACTCTAAACTTAGGTTTTTTAATCATATTACTCTCCCTTTGCATACATATTTATTATAAAATAAAGGCAGTTATAAGTCAAGGAGTAAGCGATTATTATTTTAAATATTCTTAATAATCTTATATAAATAAAATATTTTTTCTTTTAAACACAAAACGCGCAAAACGATTTTCTAAAAACGTTTTTACAAGAATGATTTTAGGCAAAATAAAAAGCCTTGCTACTCATAATGAGCGGCAAGGCCATATAATAATTAATATTATTCGTTGTCAGCTTCTTCTTTTTCTTCTTTACCTACTACAGGTACATCAGCTGCTGAAGTTTCTTCTACTTCTTCCTCTTCTTTTTCTTCTCTTGGCATTGATAATGCACATACAACTTCATCAAGATCTATAAGTACTTCAACATCTTTGTTGTCTCCTACTAGGTCCTTAACTGTGAATGAGTCATCATAATCCATGTTTTGAACGTCAATTGAGAAGCTATCAGGAATATTGCTTGGTAATACTAAAACTTCGATAGTATCAAGTTGTTGATTTAATACAGATGGTTGCTTTCTGATTTCATCTCTGTTAAGTAATTCAACTGGAACTTCAATTTTAATCTTTTCGTCCATGTTAATTCCTTGGAAACCAACATGATAGATTTGATTTTTGAATGGATGTCTTTGAATTTCTTTAATGATAGCTGGTCTTATTGCTCCATCGATATCAAGATCGATAACGCTTGTCATACCTGCTTTTTGATATAACATTTGAAATTCTAGATCATCAATAGTGATGTTTTCAGTTTCTTTTCCTTTTTGAAATATTGCTGCTGGTAATTGTTCGTTTTGTCTAATTTTATCAACTTTATTTTTTCCTACAGCTTCACGCTTTTCTGCTTTTAATTTGTATTCAGCCATAATATCCTCCTTAAAATTTATTACTTATTTATTATCTGACTTGTCTTCAGCTTCACCCTCATCAGGTGTTTCGCTGTCTTTGCTGTCTTCTTTTGTATCAGCGTCTTTGTCTTCTTCTTTAGTCTTTACATCGTCATCTTTTATTTCAGGTAAATCCATCTTCTTAACGTCTGCATTTGCTCTAAGATCTTTCATGTATTCAATGAATTTTTGACTCTTAAGAGTTTGTTCGATTTCAGTTTTTAAATCTTCTAATTGATCTTTCTTGTCATCAACTTTAACTATGTGATAACCCATATCACTCTTAAATACTTTAGAATAAGATCCAATTTCAGTAGCGCTTACTGCGTTTAAAAACTCTTCAGGCATAGTAGATGCTTGTACTTCACCCATATTGCCACCGTTAGCAGCTGAGTAAGTATCGCTCGATTCGTTTTTAGCTAGTTCAGCAAAATCTTCGCCAGCTTCAAGCTTATCATAAAGCTTCTTAGCATCTTCTTCGTTATCTGCCATGATTTGACTTAAGCTATACTTAATAAGTCTTTCTTTATTAGCATCGTAGAAGTCTTTTATTTCTTCTTCAGTAACTTTATTTTCCTTATAGAAGGCTTCTTCAAGCTTTTGTTGCTTATAATCTTTTTTAATACTATCCTTAATGAAGTCATCAGTGATATTTTGTTGCTTCAAGAACTCTTCATATTGTTCTTGTCCGCCCATATCCTTAATAGTTTGTTCATATAAATTATTTACTTCTTCGTCAGTGATAGCGATCTTCTTATTATCAATTTCTTGATTAATTAGTTCATCAACTATAAGTTTTTCAAGTATGTTTTCTTTAAGCTTATCTTTGAATGAAACACCGTCTTTATCAGTTTTCTTTAGTGCTTCTTCACCAAGTTGTTGCTTGTACATACGTTCATACACTTTATAGTTTTCAGTGAACTCTTTTTCTGATATTGCCTTTCCATTAACTGTTGCTACTGCATTTTCATCTGCCTTCTTGCAAGAAACTGCAAAAAGCATTGTAAGTATAGTTAATGTAAGCAAAACAATTTTAAAATTTTTCTTCATTATATCTCCCCTTAAATTTTACTCATAGAATTATTATATAACCTTTTGAATATTTTTTCAAGCTTTTTTTATCTATTTACTCATTTTAAGTAAAATTAATATATCTTTTATAAGCTTTATCTTGTTTTCTCCCTCAATAGAGACCCTTATAACGTTCATATATCTCTTATTGATATAGAGTCTGTTCTTATACTTCTTATAAATATCGGCTATCCACTGTGGGTTTATGACTTTCTCGTTTAAAAACTCTATCCTAAAGTCGCCACTCACTTCGTTAATAGATGTGATTGAGAACTCTTTGGCCATGGATCTAATCTCACTAATATCAATTAAGTTTACTATCGGCTTAGGTATGTCAGCAAATCTATCGACAATTTCGTCAATAAGTTCGCTCTTCATTTCTTCATTTTCAACGGCAGCTATCTTCTTATATAAATCCATCTTAACATATTCATCAGGTGCAAAGTCATCCGGTATATAAGCGTCTACGTTTATGTCAACTCTTGTATCGATATCCTCTTTCACTTCGTAGCCTCTAAGCTTCTTTATGGCAAGGTTCAAATACTTAATATATAAGTCGTAGCCAATGGCAGCGATGTGACCATGTTGTGAAGTGCCTAAAAGGTTGCCTGCGCCTCTTATCTGCAAGTCGCGCATAGCAATTTTATATCCGCTGCCAAGCTCAGTAAACTCTTTGATTGCCTTAAGTCTCTCCTCTTGCGTTTCAGTAAGAACTTTATTTTCTCTATAAGTAAAGTAGCCGTAAGCAATTCTGTTCATTCTACCTACTCTTCCGCGGAGTTGATAAAGCTGGCTTAGGCCCATATTTTCAGAGTTATATACGATGATGGTATTTGCATTAGGTATATCAAGACCAGTTTCGATTATGGTTGTCGATAGCAATACATCATACTTATGATACATAAAGTCTATCATGACCTTTTCAAGCTTCGCCTCAGTCATTTGTCCGTGGCCAATGGCGATTCTTGCTTCTGGTACTAGGTTTTGGAGTTCATTATACATAGACTCAATCTTTTCGACATTGTTAAAGACAAAAAAGACTTGGCCGTCTCTATCCATCTCTTTAAGTATAGCGTCTCTAACAAGACTTTTATTGTATTCCAAAACGTATGTTTGTATCGGGTACCTATCTTGTGGCGCCTCTTCTATGACCGACATGCTTCTAATGCCTGATAAGGCCATATGCATGGTCCTAGGTATAGGTGTCGCTGAAAGTGATAGCACGTCAACGTTCTCTTTAAGTTTCTTTATCTTTTCTTTGTCTCTAACGCCAAATCTTTGCTCTTCATCTATAATTAATAGACCAAGATCTTTAAATTTAACATCATCTGACAATAGTCTATGCGTGCCAACAACTATGTCAATGCTATGCGTTTGTAGCTCTTCAGCTGTTTGCTTTTGTTCTTTGCTTGTTCTAAAGCGTGACATCATGGCTGAACGAATTGGATATTTATTAAATCTTTCGATGATAGTTTCGTAGTGCTGTTGACATAGTATGGTTGTCGGACACAAGAAAGCTACTTGCTTACCGTCCATGATGGCTTTAAAAGCGGCTCTAAGAGCAACCTCTGTCTTGCCAAAACCAACGTCACCACATAAAAGTCTATCCATCGGCTTATTTGATTCCATATCCCTCTTTATATCAATTATGGCCTCGAGCTGTCCTTTTGTCTCTTCATATGGGAACGACTCTTCGAACTCTCTTTGCCAAGCTGTATCTTTTGAAAAAGCATAGCCTTCTTTTTCTTCTCTTATTGCATATAACTCGACTAAATCCTCAGCCATCCTTTCAATAGCTTTCTTTGACTTAGACTTTTGCTTTATCCAGTCGTTTGTCGATAGTTTATTTATCTTAACATCTTTACTGTCTTTATCAGAAAACTTCTGTATCCTATCCATCTGAGCGATAGGCACATAGAGCTTGTCCTCGCCTTTGTACTGTATATATAAGAAGTCTTTCTTCGCGCCAAGCACTTCTAGCTTAACTATGCCCTTATATATACCTACGCCGTGGTCCTCGTGAACTATGTATGTCCCTTCTGATATATCTGAAATATCAAGCTTCTTAGATGATTTCTTCTTTCTAATCTTTTCCTTTTGAGAACCATATACATCATTTTCAGAAAGAATAATAAATTTATTCTCGCTAAAGACAAAGCCTCTCGTTGATGAATCATTTCTTAATAATAGCTGAGATGACATTAATTTATCTTCAATTTCATTCTCTTGCACAAAGCCTACGTCGTTATCTTTTAGAAGAGAGTAAATCCTATCGTATCTTTCAATGTCCTTAATTGATAAAACAATCTTGTAGCCTCTTAACTTATAGTGTCTTAAATCATCAAGCAGTGCCTCATACTTCGAATTGTACTTCGTTACTGAATTTAAATGCAAATTGTAAATGGCTTTCGGATTGAAATCCTTTGTGTTTAATAAAATATTTGAGATTAGAGCTAGGTTATTCTTCTTAATTCTAGCTAGTACATCAGTATAAGACATGATGGCATTAAACTCTTTAAGAAGTATCTCTCCGTTTTTATATAGTGACTCCATCTCTTGAGTGTGAAAATTAATATACTTATCATACTCATCTTCAAGCCTTTTGCTCTCATCTAAGTATATATAAGTGTTCTCATCAAAATAATCAAAGATGCTACATTTGTATTTATCAGGTATGTATCTTAATAGTAAAGACCTGTTCTTATCAAAGCTGTCTTCCCCAAGCATCTCAAAATACTCTTTAAACTTTTCATTCATTAAAGAGTATGAGCTCTTATTCGTATCTTTTGTCTTGTCAAAGTCCTTTCTTAAATTATCAATAATGCTTTTTTTATACTCATCAAGAATTAAAATTTCTCTTGCAGGATTAATTAGGACCTCATCAGTCGTAGCAATGGTCTTTTGCGTATCCTTATCAAATATTCTTATAGAATCAATTTCATCAGAAAAAAACTCTATCCTAAATGGCATTTCAGATATCGAGTCAAAGATATCCACAATAGAGCCTCTAAGAGCAAATTCACCTTTATTAGAGGCAATACTTGCTCTTTTGTAACCAAGCTCAGTTAAAGAAGTAATTAAGTCATCAATATTAACGACTTGATTAGTCTTCAAGCTAAAACTTAGGCTCTTATAGATATCTTGACTGATAAGCTCTTCGTCGAGAGTCTTCACATCCATTATCAAAATAGAGTTTTTGTCCTTAAGTACAGACATAAGTGTCTGTATCCTTGAATATTCAGTTTCTAAAGAGGAGTCGCTTACATTGTAAAAAAGCATCTCTCTCTTTTTTAAATAATATACATTGGCATGAGAATTTTTTAAATCCTCATAAATTCTTCTAGCTCTTGCTTCATCATAAGTGATGATAATTGAGCTAGTATCTGTTTCGTCTTGGATAGTTTTAACACTAAGACCTATAGCTTCCTCAACTAGACCATTAATAAATATAGGACTTACGCCGCCCTTAACGTCATTTACTATATCTTTGTATTGAAAAGCTAATAAACCTTTTTGTAAAATATCCATGTTCCACCTATTTTCCGTTGTACATATTCATCGCATAATCTTCGCCTTTATCGAGTATGCAAAGGCACGCTTTAGCTGCGTTTTTATATGTTTTTTCTATATCTACTTTTTCTTCTTTAGAGTATCTAGACAGAACAAAGTCAGCTAGATCAAAATGTTCCGGCTTATTGCCAACTCCCAGCTTTACTCTAGTGAATTTATCGTCATTAAGCTGATAAACGATAGACTTTAAACCGTTATGCGTACCAGCGCTACCTGACTTTTTTATTCTAATCGTAGCAAAGCTAATATCGATATCATCAACTATAACTATAAGGTCTTTGATATCAAGTTTGTAATATGCCATAAACTCTCTTATAGCTATGCCACTTTCGTTCATATAAGTCATTGGCTTCATTAAGTAAAGCTTGTCTCCATTGTAATTAGTATAGCCAAATTGCGAATGAAACTTAGCGTTATTAAGCTTTACATTTAGTTCGTCCGCTAATATATCTATGGTCTCAAAGCCGGCATTGTGCCTTGTTCCGTCAAAGCGATCTCCAGGATTGCCTAGTCCTACTATGAGTTTCATTAATCAAATATTGAACTAATTGATTCGTTATTATGAATTCTTTCGATTGCCTTAGCTAGTTGATCAGCTATGCTTACTACTTTGATCTTATCAGTTACATTGCCAATGTTTAGAGGAATTGTATCTGTAATTACAAACTCTTCAAGCTTGCTTGTGATAAGTCTTTCAATAGCTGGTCCAGATAATACACCGTGAGTTGCGCAGCCATAAACCTTCTTTGCTCCGCCCTTTTCAGTTAAATATTCAGCTGCATGACAAATAGTTCCAGCTGTATCTATGATATCGTCAACTAAGATACAAGTTTTGCCTTCAACGTCGCCTATAACGTTCATAACTTCTGATACGTTTGGCTTTGGTCTTCTCTTTTCGATTATAGCGATAGGAGCGTCTAGTTCATTAGCAAAATTTCTTGCACGAGTAACTCCACCAAGGTCTGGTGATACAACTACTACATCTTCTAGATTTAATGTCTTGAAGTATTCTGCTAAGTGCTTTATTGCTGATAGATGGTCTACTGGTATATCAAAGTAGCCTTGGATTTGTCCTGCATGAAGGTCCATAAGAACTGCTCTGTCTGCTCCAGCTTTTTCGATTAGATTAGCAACAAGCTTTGCTGTAATTGGTTCTCTTGGTTTAGTCTTTCTGTCTTGTCTAGCGTATCCATAGTATGGGATAACTGCGTTGATTCTACCTGCTGAAGCTCTCTTACATGCGTCAATCATGATTAAAAGTTCCATTAGATTATCGTTAACTGGTTCATGAGTTGGTTGAACGATAAATACGTCAGCGCCTCTAACTGTTTCCTTGATGTTTACAGCTATCTCTCCATCTGAGAAATGAGTTACTTCAGAATCAATAAGTTCTGCGCCTAAGTGCTTGCATACGTCTTTCGCTAATTGTCTGTTAGCGTTTCCTGTTAATACTTTTAGTTGTCCTAGAAATGAATTCATTTTTCTTCCTCCATATTTTTTTTATTTTTTACCCAATCTATCTTATCAACTTGTCTAGCTCTCGCTATAGATAAAGAGTCTTTCATAACTTTCGTAATTATAGTTGATCCAGCAGCGACATAAGCGTTTTCGCCTATCTCAACTGGTGCAACTAGATTAGAATTGCTACCTATAAAAGCGTTATCCTCGACCTTTGATCTAAATTTATCCTTACCATCGTAGTTTGCAAATATTACGCCGCAGCCAATATTGACATTGCATCCAACATCAGCATCGCCCACATAAGCTAAGTGGCCAGCTTTAGTGCCATCACCTAAGCTTGCATTTTTTATTTCAACAAAGTTACCGACTTTACAATCTTTACCAATTTTTGAATTTGGTCTAAGATGTGCGTTTGGTCCGACCTTTGTTCTTTCTCCTATAAATGAATCTTCGATTAAGGAGCTCTCTATCGTAACATCTTTAGCTATATGCGAATTAACAATCCTAGTATAGCCATATATCTTTACATTGTCCTCAATTATTGTGTCGCCTTCAAGTATAACGTCTGGATATATCTCTACATCCCTGCCAATTCTGACATTTTCTTCTATATATACATTGGATGGATTCTTGAAGTAAACGCCTTCGAGCATCCACTTTGTAATTATTTTCTTTCTTACAATCTCTTCAATTTTAGATAAATCTAATTGATTGTTAACGCCTAAAGCAATATTTTGATCATCACTTATATATGCATTTACCTTTTTGCCTTTGCTTAGTAGATATGAAAGTGCATCTGTTAAGTAATATTCTTTCTTCACATTATCATTCTTAAGATTATTGATAGCATCTAAAAAGTCTTCGCCTTTGAAGCAATATATGCCTGAGTTAACTTCGTTTATCTTAAGCTCATCATCACTCGCATCTTTTTGCTCAACTATTTTAATTAGATTATTGTTATCGTCTCTGACTATCCTTCCATAGCCTTCGCAGTCATCAAGGACAGCGCTTAATATGGTCATATTGTTATCGTTATCCTCGTGATATTTAAGAAAATCTTTTAGTACTTCTTCATCAACCAGTGGTGTGTCACCAAATATTACTAGTACATTGTCACCAGCATTTACATGCTCTTTAGCAAGCGATGCTGCATAGCCAGTGCCATAAGGCTCTCCTGGACCCATCTTTTGCTCAATGAACGAAATGCTCGTATCTGAAGAAAACTCCTCCATAACCTTGTCTTTGTTATTACCAACGATTAAGTAACTCTTGTCAAAGCCAGCTCCTTTGCATGCGTCCAAAACGTACTTTAGCATTACTTTTCCATTAATCTTATGCAAAACCTTAATCAATGATGATTTCATTCTAGAGCCTTCTCCGGCTGCTAGAATTATTGCTTGATTCATTATATAATTTCCCCTTTCCATTTACCGCTCTTAAATAATATGTATCCATATAGTACTGTAAATAAATTCGATAAACTCATTGCAAGCCATATCGCTATTGGTCCCATCATAAATACGTATTTAAATATTATAATCATAGGTATTCTAAGTGCCCAAAGTCTGCCTAGAAGCATCTTCATAGCCATATCGGTTTTGCCCGAGCCTTGGAAAAGTCCTTGATAGACACTATATAGACCCATGCAGAAATTTGTTATCAGTATGAAAAACAAAAACTGTCTAGACAAAAACATTACATTTTCGCTTGCTTCTTTTAAAAATATCCCTAAGACTTGATCTCTAAATATCCAAACGATTATCGCTCCCGATATTGTAACGATATTTGACATATTACAAGCCTTTCTAAAAGCAAGCTCAACTCTATCATAGTTCTTGACACCTTTATTTTGCCCAACTATGCTTACTATAGATTGACCAATGCCTCCTGGTGGCATCGATATGATTGAAGTTACTCTATTGACAGTAACAAAAGCTGTAAGTGTATCTTGCCCGTATGACAAGACAAATACATTTAAGATGATAAAGCCAAGTGCCTCACCTGACTGACCTATACAAGATGGCAGTGCTATGGATAAAATTTTATTTGAAGCTTCTTTATCATATTTATAGCTTAAAAAATTAAGATCTACTAATCCTTTTTTACTAGCTATGATTATAATCGCTACAGCCATAAAGGCTTGTGAAATTACAGTTGCAAGAGCTGCTCCCTTAATGCCCATATTAAAGCCTTTAAAACCAAGATACGGAACTTTCTCGTATATGAATATAGGGTCGCAAATCATGTTTATCACAGCGGAAATACCGCTTATAATTGTTGGCGTCTTAGTGTCTCCAGAAGATTGAAATATTGAGTTTGTTGCAAAATATAAATAAACAAAGGGAAAGCCTAAATAAAGAATTTCTAGATAGTCTTTACTCTGTGTATATAAATCTCCCTTGGCGCCCATAAGTCTAATTATTGAACCAGATGAAAGTATGCCTACAACAACAACTATGATTGATAGTATAAAGGTTAATATATATAGGTTTTCTCTATATACTTTTGCTTTTTCGTAATCAGATCGGCCTATAAGCTGAGATATAATTCCAGTTCCAGCAATGCTTAGGCCGATACCAATTGAAATGAACAAGAATAGTATTGGCCAAACAAAACCTGTTGCTGCAAAACTTGTTTCTCCTATGCCGCTGACCCAAAATGAATCTACTAAATTGTATAATGTTTGTATTAAATTATTCAAAACTATAGGTGTTGCAAGCGTAATAATCGCTTTTCTCATATCACCATGCAGTATTAATTGTTTTCTTTCTTCTAAATCTAAAGCCATCTCGTCCCCTATTTCTTTAGTAAATATATTAGCGCTCCTAAACCAAGTAATGAATATAGATATATAAAAGGTGTATTTAAGAATATTAATAGGGCATTAAGTCCTGTAAGCACAGCTGTTATAAGCATAGCTGCCATACCGGCCCAGAAATATCCCTTTTGTCCATTCTTAATTTTTGCAACATCCATTGAGAATGGTATATTCTTAAGCATAAGCTCTGAAGCAATAATACATGATAGCATTATAAATATTATTGGATTGATGTAGTCAATAAACCAAGCATTTCTTATAAAGAATGACATTATCATCGCATTTATGAGTATTGGCACAAATATAAAAGCAAATAAGCCTCCTTTTTTTACACCATTTCTATATTCTTTAAGTCTTAGATTGCCTGTGATTAAATGTATTATTGATGCTTTATAATTTGTAGCATAATTTAAAATTTGCCAAATACTCATAGCCATCATTGCCGACATATAATTAATTAAAGTCACAAACCTCGCATGATCTTTTAAAGCTGTTTCAGCCATTGGGTCGCTACCCTTTTTAAACATAGCAAAATAAAATATCAATGGATAAACTATAATCATTAGTGATAAAGATCCGAGTTGAAACTTTAGTTTTTCATCAGAGCCCTTCATCCAAAAGACCATGTTTACCCCAGCCTTCTCCATATCGTTCTTAGCAAAGAATTTATTTGTAAGTCTTTGTAAAAAGCTTGACTTTTTATTTATAATTACTTTATCCTTCTTAGATAATATCTCTTCAAAATCCTTAGATATAGCTGTGTTTATAGCTATAAGAGCTATGAATAGTACTATTAATAAAACTGTATAAATTATATTTATAGTATCAAAATTGCCATAAATGAGTTCAAATGGTCCTGTAAACCACATCGGTATAAATAAATATTTAAATGACTCACTTGTAAATACTCTTAAAGCTGTCTCTTTGTCAATAGTGTTGGCAATTATTTGAAAGCCTATCATTAATATAACAAAGATCAGTACTTGAACTGTTGTTATTATAGATTTTATATTAAGATTTTTAAATATTTTAAATAATACATAATAAAAAATGTATTCAAACATAACTAGGCTTATTGAAAGCATAATTACTTCTAAAAGTAGTATTAAAAACTCTTGTGGCCTTTTAACTAATGTAATTATTAGTGTCGGACCAAACATAATTAAGCTTAGCTTTACAATGTATATAATTAGTGAGATCAATCTTGCTAAGTTTACTTCTCTTTCGCCAACAGGCTTATAAAGAAGTATATCTCTGTCTCTGGTATCTATAAGAACTTCAGTAAAGTCAACCACTATACCTGCAAAGAACAAAAATATACCCACAGCAAAAAGAGCTGTGTACCTTGTTTTTACATCATCAACACTAGCGCAAAGTCCAGCTAAGATCAGGCCATATATCAAAAATAATATGTAGCCTTTCTTGAAAAAGCTATTGTTTTGAAAGAATTCACTTACTTTGCTCTTGCTTTCTTGACCCGAAAAGCTGTTGGAAAAGGCAGATGTCCTTCTATTCTCCATAATTAGCTTAGCTTTAAGTATTGCTCTAAGCTTGTCATAATCAACTTTTAGTCCTCTAAAAAGCGGCTTGAATAAGTCAAGCACTTTTAGTGAGAATAATTTAAACATCGCTCTCACCCATAGCCGCAACAAATTCTTCCGCTAATTCTTTATGATTAGTAAAACCAGTTACTTCATTAAATATATTTTCAAGTGATTCTTCATTGTCCTCGCTGTTATTTAGTGATTTTTTGATATTGTCAATACTGTCGTTCAAGATAACTTTGCCATTTTGTAAAAGTATAATCTTGTCAGATAACTTTTCAACTACCTCTAAGATATGTGATGAGTAAAATATAGTCTTGCCCTTATTCTTAAGTGTAGCAAGAATTTCTTTTATAACGAGTACAGAGTTTGCGTCTATACCGCTCAGTGGCTCATCTAGAAAGACTATGTCTGGATCGTGTAATAGTGACAAGACAAATAGATACTTTTGCCTCATACCCTTTGAAAATGATGATATTTGTGAATCCATCGCATCTTTCATATCAAGCACTTCAAGCATAGTCTTAGCTCTCTTGACAGCGCTTTCAACATCAATTTCGTATAGAGCCGCATTTAGCTCTATGTTTTCTCTTGCAGTTAAATTCTCATAAACTTCACTTGCTTCTGGCACGTAACCTATCCTCTTCTTATAATCAAGTGAGTTTTTAATATTCTTTCCAAATACAGAAACATCTCCGTAGTAATCTCTATTTAGACCCATAATTATTTTTATAGTTGTTGATTTACCAGCTCCATTAGGTCCAATGTAGCCAATGATTTCGCCAGAATTGACTGAAAAGTTTACATCTTTTAAGATTTCTTTACCGTCAAAAGCGTTAGATAAGTGCTCTACTTTTAATATTTCCATATTTCCTCCTGTGTTTAATAGATTAATTAGCTTTAACTAAGTCTACGATATAGTCTTTGAAATCCTTACCGTTAACTGTAACTGCTCCTGTTCCTCCGAAGATATCTACGCTTATTTTGAAGAAGTTCACTACTATAGTATCTCCGTCAATATATTTTTCTTCTAAATGTCCTGGAACGAAGATAAGTGTCTTATCTGCGTCAATTCCGTCTAGGTTAAGTTTTTTGATTGGCTCAACCATCATGTTAACAACGCCTAAGTCTTCTGTCATCCACATATTGTTATTCCAGAATTTCTTTTCTTCTTTTGAAGCGTCGCTTAAAAGTTCGTTATTTGATATAGCTGATAATACTTTTCTAACTGATTCTTCATTGAAACCTTCGCAGAATGTGTATTTCATCTCATCTCTTTCTGCTACGCTTCTGATGTAGTCTTCAGAAACCTTTTCTCTTTCTGAAATGCTTTGCCAAAAGAAAAGCATCATTTCAATTACTTCTGTGTTAATTTGTACTGACATATTAATCCTCCTTAATTTCGATGGAATCGTCATTAATAATTATTTTTCTTTGTCTATACAAAATGGCGATTGCCCTTTTAAATGATGACTTACTCATGTTAAAAACCTTCCTAATCTCGTCAGGATCGCTCTTATCTGCGTAATTCATCTTTCCTTTATTCTTTAGTAGTATTTCATAAACCTTTAGTGAATCACTCTTGTGCTCGTCATAAGCCGACTTTTCAAGCTTAGTACTTAGTATAAGCCTTCCGTCGTCGCGAACAGCCTGTACCCTAAACTTCATTCTCTCACCTAGATCGTAGTCTTCAAAGACATCCTTCTTTTGAACCATGGCTTCATATTTGTCGTCAACTGCAACAAACAAGCCAAATTCTCTAGAAATATTATAAATAACACCATCTACAATGTCGCCTTTGTGAATACCACTAGATCTCTCTAAAGTCTTTCTTATCTTCATAGTTGTCGCAAGTCTACCAGACTTATCTATATATAGCTTGACTAGAACCATGGAATTAAGTTTTGGCTCCCTTATTGTCTCTGAAAATGGTAGCAAGACGTCCTTATCGAGGCCCATGTTTAAGAAGTAGCCTATCCTTGTCTTACTAACTACCTTTAGCTCCCTAATCTCGCCTAGTTCTATAAATGGCATGCGAAAAGTAGATACAATCTCATTATCAACTGGATAGTTGAAAATTTTAACAGTATCTCCTATGTCATAGTTCCTTTCATTAGACTTAATACGATAAGTGTTTTTATCAAAGTCTTCAAGAGTATATTCATCACCTTTGTGATTAATTACTTTTGCTTCAATTGTTTTTCCTAAATTGTTCATTTAATACCTCTACATAAAATTTCATGATAATTATATCATAAACAATAATTTTTTTCAATACAAGTCTAGTCAATATAAGAGTCTTAATCGATTGAATAAAAATCATTGGCGCATGAAAAACACCTCTAAAGCTAGAGGTGAATTACTTTATTTGTCTCTATAAGCAATCATGATGTCTTCTAGTATCTCTGGTGATGTTCTTGGTGTGTATGAAAGACAGTTTGCTCCTGCATTTATAGTCTCAAGTATATGTTCGTCACTGTGGCCGCCTGTAGCTATGATAGGAAACTTATCTCCGACAATCTTTCTTACATGTCTAATTAAGTTTGCTGTGTCTTTTCCACCAGCTATGTTAAGTATCCTTGCTCCAGCATTGATCTTGCCTTCAATATCATCGTTGTATGAAGCAATGGAGGCTATGACAGGTATATCAATATACTCAGACATCTCTTTAATTACTTCATTCTTCATAGGCGCGTTAACCACTACACCAAAGGCTCCATATAATTCCGCTTGAAAAGCTATCTGTATACTTCTTTGTCCAGTAGTTAAGCCGCCACCAACGCCAACAAAGACAGGCCCTGGTGATACATCAAGTATCGCCTTAGTTATAGATAGCTCTGGTGTGAATGGATATACAGCTATAACTCCATCTGCATTG
Organism: Fenollaria sp. C0166D3; assembly: GCF_056590255.1. Classification (NCBI taxonomy): domain Bacteria; kingdom Bacillati; phylum Bacillota; class Clostridia; order Eubacteriales; genus Fenollaria; species Fenollaria sp. C0166D3. The sequence goes on along the minus strand of NZ_JBWPVU010000001.1, from coordinate 57,227 downwards.
GTATTTCTAATGATGGCAACGTCTGTTGAGAAAACTAATGACTTTATTCTTTTACCCTTTATGTTTATGCCTGAGCATCTATAAACGGCTTCAGGTACCTTTTGTACGTGTCTTCTAAGGATTGTTTCAACGCTTGGCACATACTTTTTTTCATCATTATTCATTTTTTTCTACCTCTTTTTCTACTTCTTTTTTAAAATTAATACAGAAAAATGCCCCAACTATAATTGGCATATAAAAAGTAAATAGCCTCCATAAGATTACTACTATCCCAACTGATGAGATATTAGTATATAAAGGTTTAAAAATGCTTACAAAGGCTCCCTCTGCTCCAAGGGCAGCCCCAGGTAGTGGTACAAAGCCAGATATAAGAGCTACTAAACAAGCAGCACATACACTTAGTACCGCATTAGTAGTTACAGCTCCAAAAGCTGAGAAAACAACGTGAGGAACTGTCCATAGTGATATGTTTTGTAGCGCTACAAAAAAAGCACACGGAAGCAATTTGTATAAGCCTTCGCACTTGAAAACTCTAAAAGAGTCATAAAAAGAATCTATTTGCTTTTCAAATTTTTTAATTTTTTCATCAGGATTCTTCTTGTTAAAAAATCTTACTACTTTTACCATTAATTTCTTGCTCTTATTTGGAAATATAATTACAGATGTTATTACAAAAGTCACTATAAGGCTTAAAAATACACCTGCTAGCATCAATACTGAGCTAAATAATTTTTCTCCTAAATTCTTATATGAAAATATCATTGAGAATATCGCTAGTATTAGTGTAACCAAATTATTGATAATAATCAGTAGTATTATAACTGAAGATGATAATCCCGGAGCCAAGCCATAATCTCTCATCCTTAAAACTTGCATTGGCTGTCCACCAGTTGATGACGGCGTTATAGCATTAAAAAATGCTCCAGTCATAGTTACTTTAAATGAATCAACTGGTCTTAATCCAGCTCCAAGAACCTTTAACAAAGAATTTAATGATAAAGATCCAAAGAACCAGAATAAAAACATTAAAAAGGCAGCTAGTACTAAGTAAGGCGCCTTTGCTTGGCGAACTGTTTGAAATATTTTTTCAGGTCCGTCTATAAAATAAGCGCTTAAAATTACAGCAACTATGGATATTGCTATAACGACCAAGGAAAAAATCTTCGTCTTTTTATTTTTCATTATTTAAAAAATTCTGTAAATATCTTATACAAATTATAATGATCTTCAACGCTGCCAAACTCTCTAACTGAGTGCATAGCAAGTATTGGGTTACCAATGTCCACTGATTTTATATCTAATTGTGTTGAGCTTATTGGGCCAATAGTTGAGCCGCCACGAACGTCTGATCTATTTAAGAAAGCTTGTACCTTTGCTCCAGCTTTTTCTGCAAATTGCTTAAATACAGAAGCTGACTCTGCATCTGATGTGTAGCTTTGATTTGCAGCATACTTGATGCAAACGCCCTCGCCCATCTTAGGTAAGTTAGTTATATCGCACTTTTCAGGATAATTTGGGTGATAAGCGTGAGCAAGGTCAGATGATATCATAAATGATTTTGCCTTTGCTCTGTAAAATTCTTCATCATCTAAGCCAAGTGCTAGTACTACTCTTCTCATTACATTCTTTAAGAATGGACTGTTAGCGCCTTGCTTAGTCATAGAACCAACTTCTTCGTTATCTGAAACGTAGATTAGATTTATCGCATCTGAAGCCTCATTAGCTAATAAAGCCTTGTATGATAGATGAGCCATAGCTAAGTTGTCAAGTCTACCTATTTGCATAAACTCGTCATTTAAACCAAGTATCTTACCGCCTTCTCTATCGTATAAGAATAAATCAAAATCAAGGATATCTTCTCTAGCTACTTTTAGTTCTTTTGCTAAAATATCTTCCAATTTAAGTTTTTCCATAGTATCATTAATTAGTTCAAGAATTGGAAGTGTATCCTTTTGAGCATTTATTTCAAAACCCTTATTCACTTCTCTGTGTTGATGTATACATAGACTTACTATGCTCATTAAGTCCTTGTCAATATTTACAAGGTGCATATGAGGATGAAGTGCGTCCTTTTCGTTCTTTGTATATACTCTACCAGCAATTGATAAAGCTCTGTCAAACCAAGTGTGTAAGATGGCACCGCCATAAACCTCAGTATTAAGCTTGTGATAGCCGTTTTGATATATATCAGCTGCTGGCTTTATTCTAAAGCATGGGCTATCTGAGTGAGATGCGATGATCTTAAAAGCAAGATCTTCCTTAGTCTTTGGCAAGTCAAAAGCTAAGATAGCTGAATCATTCTTCTTTACAAAGTACTTTCCGCCTAAGTCTAAGTCCCACTTGTCCTCTTCTTTAAGTTCTTTATAGTCATTCTTATTTAGTTCTTCTTCAATTGCCTTAACAGCAAAAAAGGCACATGGACTTGCGTCAATAAAATTAATTAAATCCATTGCTAAATCTTTTGAATTCATATCGATTCCTCCTTTTTATATAATTCAATTATAAACGATGCTTTATTTTATGTCAAGATAAAGAGTTTATACATCTCCATCGATATAATTATGGTGAAATTGTTACTATTTTGTAAGCTTTGCCTAATTGACAAGTGCTCCCCAGTAAATTATAATTTTACTTGAGGTGGTTATATGAAAAATATATTTAAAATTCTATTAGCATTGTCTATGGCGGCCCTACTTGTCTCATGCTCGCCTAAGACTAATGATGCAGATGGTCCAGCTGCTAACGAGACTGAGGAGCCAAGTGACAAGGACGACGACACTATAATGTACACTAATCTTACAAAGGATGAGACTAAGGACGAATTAAAAAAGACTCTTAGTGATAAGGGCCTTGACGATGGAGACGTAAATGCATTCATTAAAAATCTTGATGAGTACAACGAAAGTGCGGATGCAAATGAACTGGCTAGTGACTTCACTAAGTATAATGATGAAGTTGCTTATTATAATAGCATGGATAAATTTTCAGAAAATAATCCTGATTTCTTAGGCGTAAACTGCAGAATAACAACATTTACACTTATGAAGCATAGCTTAGACATTGCTAAAGAGCTTGAAGATAAATCTTCTGTTTTGGATTTTGATAAAAAAGCAATAAGCGACAAAAAATTATTTAATGAAGATGAATTAAAGAAATTTATTACTTACTATGCCCCAATCAATATTAAAGATGAAAAAGCAAAGTATGAAGATCTAATTATTAATGAGTTTAATGAAAGAGGTATTAAATTTAAGAATGACGATGTAAAAGTAGTTTCTGTCTACTTAAACTCAAATGATGAGATTGACGGAAACATTTTGTTCATTGGTCACACTGGACTTATGTATGAAGATCAAGGCAAAGTTTACTTCTTAGAAAAATTAAGCTTCCAAGAGCCATATCAATTGCTTAAGTTTAGCTCAAAGAAAGATCTTTACGACTACTTGATGAAGAAGTACAATCAAGACATGGGCGAAAATACTCACGAAGCCATAATTACAGAAAACGACAAAGTTTTCACATATTAAAAAAGACGGATTGCTCCCATTAAAATAAAATAAGTATATACATGAAAAAGCTCTCAGCACATATGTACTGAGAGCTAATTTATTAATGAGAATAATATTCTACTACGTAAACGTCTTCGATTTCTATTGGAATTTCTTCTCTTTCTGGTAATCTTGCTAGAACAGCTTCGAATTTATCAATGTCTTTTTCAATGTAAGGATATGAGTTTCCAACAACTGTTTGGAAGTTTTCCTTGAACATTTCGTTTGATCTTGATTTTTCTTTTAAGCTAATCTTTTGTCCAACTTGTAATTGATAAGCTGGTTTATCTACTCTCTTACCATCAACAAGAATGTGTCCGTGAACAACCATTTGTCTTGCTTGTCTGATTGATTGAGCAAATCCTGCTCTAAGAACAAATGCATCTAATCTTGTTTCAAGTAATTTGATAAGAGCGTGACCTGTTTGGTCCTTAGATTTCTTAGCTTTTAAGAACGCCTTCTTTAATTGAACTTCTGGCACTCCGTAGTAAGCTCTTAATCTTTGCTTTTCTAGTAATTGAAGTCCGTAGTTAGATAATTTCTTATCTGAACGTGCAGCTCCTTTTTTCATACCTTTATTAGCTTTCGCTAATCCATAGACATTTAAGCCTAATCTTCTGACCGTTCTTACTCTTGGTCCGTTTAAACTTGACATTAAAACACCTCTAAAAATATATTTGCCGCGGTATATTTTTAACATTCACATTCTATCACATATGATAAGCCTTGTCAACTACTTTTTTAATTTTTCTGTAAATATTCATATTTGATTGAAAAAGCTTTAATAATGATATATAATTATTTATATAAATATAAAGGATGAATAAAATGAAATTTGAAGATATAGAAAAGTATTACAAAAGAATAGATATACTAAGCGAAGCTAACCTTATTAATTTTTATGCCACTCGCCTAGCAAGAACTAAAAATTTTGATGAGAAGAACAGCTTAATCAGAGCTGTAGACATAATTAAAAGGCGCTACGATAACTTCTACGAGTATGTGTTTATAAGATATACACAGGATAGTTCAAACAATTTCTTTAGTGATGAGTTTAATTATTTTGAAGCTAATGAGGATGAGTTTAATAAGGCCTGCGTTAAATTTGCTCAGACTTTATTAGATGATGATGACTTGGATAGGCTTAAAAAAAGATGGGGCAAATATTTCTTTGATAAGCTTGAAATAATGCAAAACCTATACTCTAAAGACGTAATCGGCCTAAATATTAACGAGAATAAAATACTAAAAGAGATTATTGACTATAGAGATTCACAAGAAATCTATTGCGATGATGAAAAAATAACTAATAAAAATTTAGCTAAATATATTTCGCTTCCCGATAGAGAAAAAAGAAAGAAGCTTATGATTGCCATGAACAATAATAATGCTCAGAACAAAGAGTATTACGCTGAAAAGTATAGAGATCTTGTTGTTATTAGGCATAAAATTGCAAAGAGGCTTGGCTTTGATGGCTACCTTGACTTCTCTGATAAGGACAGGTGCAGAATTGATTACGACCACAATGACATAATTGGATTTAGAAATGCGATTAAGAAGTATCTTGCTTCTAACGCTCACACCATTTCGGATATACAAAAGGATAAGCTTGGCATAGATGCTTTATATACCTATGACTTAAGAGTCTACTTTAAAGACTACAATCCAATGCCATTAAAGGATCCTTACCTATTATTAAAGACTATAGCTAAAAATTTAGAGAGATACAATCCATACCTTTCAAAAATAATTAATAAGATCTTTGATGAGAATAGTCTAGACTTAGAACCGAGAGCTAATAAGGTCAATATGACCTATGCCTCATACCTTCATAACTATGATATCTCATACATCTTTACAAATTATAAAGGAAGCGACAAAGACTTTTCGAATTTTATCACTTGTCTTAGCTACACTTTGATTAACTACGTAAGCTCCTACAACGAGCTTATTGAGTATACCAATCCGCAGGACGATATAGTTCGCGCTTACTCCACTGCCTTTTCCTTCATAATCTTAAGCTTTGCAGAAGAACTATTTACTAAAGACGCCAAAAAATATGCTCTTGCATATAAGATAAAAGTTTTGTATGATATACTCTTCTACTGCTTGATAAATGAGTTTGAAGAGAGTCTCTACCTAGATATAAAGACCGATGTAGACGAAAGATATGAAATCTTTAGACAGCTTCACTCAGAGTATTTTCCTTTTTTAAAAATAGAGCAAGATGTTTTCGATGTCGGCATGTGGTGGCTTAACTACCACACCTTATTCAACACGCCGATGCTGTCAATTAACTACGCTTTAGGCGCTTTAAGTGGCCTTGATTATTATAATAATTTCACAGATGACAGAGAAAATGCTTTAAAAAAGATGACTACGCTTATGGAGAACGCCAGCAAAGAAGATTTCTTAAAAAGTATTGAGCTTAGTGGACTTAAAAATCCATTCATCGAGGAAAATATTAAAGATATAGTAATCAAATATATAGACAATTTAGCTAGTGAATATAAAAAAATATAGAGGGCTAATGCTCTCTATATTTTTCTTTATATTAACTTAATGCTTTTATCTCTTCAATAGATTTTTTGAAACGTTCTACTAAGAACTCAATTATCTTTCTTGGATAAGCTAGATTTATTCTGACAGAATACTTATCGCCAAATGTTGTTCCGTCTGATAAGAATATCTTATTCTTAAAAAATACCTCATGCATTTTCTTTGGATCACAATTTAAATCAGATAAATCTACCCAGATTAAATAAGTTCCTTCAGGCTTTTGAAATTTAATGCCATCTATCTTAGAAAATTCTTCTGAAACATAGTTTATATTTCCTTCTAAGTACTTTATCATCTCTTTGTACCAGTCTCTGCTGTCATTGTAGGCAGCTTTAAGAGCACATAAGCCAAATGGATTTACTCCGCCCATTAAGGACTTACTAGCTACATCATTAACCTTTGCTCTTAAATCATCATCAGGGATTATAGCATATGAAGTAGTTAGACCCGCTATGTTAAATGTTTTTGACGGCGCCATAAATGAAACCACTTTTTCATAATTTTTGAACACTCTCATCATAGGCGTATAAAAATTGCCATTAAAAGTAAAATCTTGATGCATTTCGTCGCTTAATATATATAGATTGTGTTTGTAAGCAATTTCAGATATCTTTTCAAGTTCAGGCTTAGTCCATACTCTGCCAACTGGATTGTGTGGATTGCAAAGGACTAGTGCTTTTGCCTCTTTAGCTTTTTCTTCTAAATCTTCAAAATCTATCTTGTATTTGCCATCTTCAAAAAGTAGTTTATTTTCAAGAATCTCCATATTCTTTAAGTTAGAGAAGCTAAAGAATGGTGGATAAACCGGTGTCTGTATAATAATCTTCTCGCCATCTTCTATTATAGTTCTTATAAGAAGATCAAGTCCTGGAACAGTACCTGGTGTAAATACTATCCACTCTTTCTTAATATCAAGCTCATGCATATCCTTTTGCCAATTGATTATTGCTTCATAATCATCATCGCTTGGTATTGTGTAGCTGTAAAAATCTCTATCAGCTCTCTTTAGGCAGGCAGCTTTAACCTCTGGAGCAGTTTTAAAATCCATGTCAGCTATTGTAAATGGTATTACAGTCTCGTCGTTACCAGATAAGCGCGAATGTTCATACTTGGCGCTTGATAAAGATCTTCTATCAATTATTTCATCAAAATCAAACATAGTACCTCCAAAAGTAAATTATAAGTCTAAAATATTTCTCCATCTAAATCCATATACTTCACTTGCGTTCATTACAACCAAGAATGAATTAGGTGCATTCTTTTGAATAAATCTCTTAAGAAGCAAGTAATCCCTTCTTGAACAAACAGTCATAATAACCGTACGCTCTTCGCCAGTATAAGCTCCAACAGCTTTATAAAGGTTAGCTGAGTGATTAAGGTCCTTAACGATGTAATTCTTAACAAGTTCTGGATCTTCAGTATTTATGATGATGTTTTTAGATGTGTTCAAACCATCTATAGTAAAATCTATGATTAGTCCGTTCATTATTATTCCAAGCAAGGAATAAAGTCCTATCTCTAGACCAAATACAATGCCAACAAATAGCGTGATTACTAGGTCACATAGCAAAACGCCCTTACCTAGATCAAGTCCCGTGAATTTATTTATAATCTTTGATAATATATCTGTTCCACCAATAGATGCATATTGATTAAGTATGATGGCCATACCTACTGCAGAAACTATAACTGCAATGATCATTTGTAAGAGCATGTCATCAACTATCGGACCATCTAGCGGAATTACTTTTTCTAAAATAAATATTATAAACGAAATACCAAGTGATGTAAGTACTGTCTTTATACCAAATTTATTACCTATAAATAAAAAACCTAGCGCGAACAAAACTATGTTAGTTGCAAATAAAACATAGCTCATTGGCAAATTTAATAAGTATGACAAGACTATGGCTATGCCTGTTGCTCCACCTATAGTCATATTAGTTGGAGTCAAAAAGAAATAAACTGCTATGGCAACCATAAAGGCTCCCAAAACTATTAATAAATTAGACTTTAATTTTGCGTTCATTTTATACCTTCCTACAAAATAATTATGTATTAGGGGCACTTCTTTGTGCCCCCATATATTACTTACTATTGTTCTTCTTCTTTACTGTATGTTAATACTGGCTTTCTAGCTGCCAATGTTTCATCTGGTCTAGATACCATTGTTGTTAATGGTGCATTTAGTAAGTCTTCTGGATTTTCTTTAGCTACTTTAGCAATATCGTTAAGAGCAGCTGCATAAGCATCTAATGTTTCTTTACTTTCTGTTTCAGTTGGTTCGATCATTAATGCTTCGTGAACGATTAATGGGAAGTATACTGTTGGTGGGTGGAATCCTCTGTCGATTAGTCCCTTAGCAACATCAAGTGTTGTTACACCAGTTTCAGCATTCTTAAGTCCACCTAAAACAAATTCATGCATACAAATTGTATCATATGGTACATTGTAATTTTCTTTTAATTGACTTAATAGATAGTTTGCGTTTAAAACGGCATTTGTTGATGCCTTTCTTAAACCATCTGAACCCATTGTTAAGATGTAAGTGTAAGCTCTTACTAGGATACCAAAGTGTCCGTAGAAGTCCTTAACCTTACCTATACTTTGTGGTCTGTCATAATCTAGGAAGTACTTATCGCCGTTCTTAGCTATAACTGGCTTTGGTAAGAATGGAAGTAATTCTTTCTTACAACCAACTGGTCCACCGCCTGGTCCTCCACCGCCGTGTGGTGTAGAGAATGTTTTGTGAACGTTGTAGTGAACAACATCAAAACCCATGTCTCCAGGTCTTGAGTGACCCATAACTGCGTTCATGTTAGCTCCGTCGTAGTATAATAGACCGCCCTTTCTATGAACTATCTCAGCTATTTTTTCAATATTTTTATCAAATAAACCTAATGTGTTTGGATTTGTAAGCATTAGACCAGCTACTTCTTCTGTCATAGCTGCTTCTAGTGCTTCAAGATCAACTAAACCGTTTTCATCTGATTTAATTTCTATAGGAGTAAATCCACCCATAGAGCAAGTTGCAGGGTTTGTTCCGTGAGCAGAGTCAGGGATAATCATCTTGTTTCTGTTCATATCGCCTCTTGCTTCATGGTAAGCTCTAATTAGTAGAACACCTGTTAACTCTCCGTGAGCACCAGCAGCTGGTTGTAGTGTTGCTCCGTCCATGCCTGAGATTTCAGCTAAATCATTAGCAAGGTCATACATTAATTTTAAAGCGCCTTGTGTGCATCCGTCTCCTTGGTATGGATGAAGATCTCTAAAACCTTCAAGTCCAGCCATTTCTTCGTTTATCTTAGGGTTATACTTCATTGTACATGATCCAAGTGGATACATGCCAGTATCAAGTCCGTAGTTTTTCATTGAAAGATTTGTATAGTGTCTTACTACGTCAACCTCAGATAATTCAGGTAAATCAAGTTCTTCTTTGTTTAAATACTCACTTGGAATTACGCTATCTAATTTTAAATCATCAACGTCAAGATCTGGTAAATTGTATCCAGTTCTACCGGGTCTTGAAATTTCAAATATTATTTTGTCATATCTATCTAACATTCAACACCCTCCAATACCTCAACTAATTTATCCATTTCTTCTTTTGTTCTCTTTTCAGTAACAGCAAGCATAAATGTGTTCTTGTATTCATCGCCATAGAACCATGAAAGCTTAAATGCGTCCATGAAACCGTTAGCTTTAAGAGCATCATTAATCTTATCTACGCATATATCACTTGTGATAACAAATTCTTTATAGAATGGTTTATTATATAATAATTTAAATTTACCAGACTTGCAAAGTTCTTTTTGTAGATAATGAGCTTTTTTAGCGCATTGCTCAGAAACTTCTCTTAAGCCCTTCTTACCCATAAGTGCCATGTAAATTGTCGCACAAAGTACGTTTAATCCTTGGTTTGAGCAGATGTTTGAAGTAGCTTTATCTCTTCTGATATGTTGTTCTCTAGCTGTTAGTGTTAGTACCCAAGATCTCTTACCATCTTTATCAACTGTTTGACCAGCGATTCTACCAGGTAATTTTCTCATAAACTTATCAGTTGATGAGATAAATCCAAGGTATGGTCCACCATAAGATAGTGGTATACCAAATGGTTGTGCTTCACCAACAACGATATCTGCGCCGTAGTCACCAGGTCTTTGAAGTATACCTAATGAGTTAGTGTCAACGTCAGCGATGAAGTAAGTCTTCTTTAACTCATGAGTTAAGTCGCAAGCAGTCTTCATATCTTCGATAACACCGAAGAAGTTTGGATTTTGCATAATTACACATGCAGCGTCATCTGTAAGTTTATTCTTTAAATCATCTAAGTCAGTAGCACCGTCTTTGATTTCTACTTCAACAACTTCGATGTTGTGGCTGTGTGTATATGTGTCTAAAACCATTCTAGCTGATGGGCTTAGTGCTTTTGATACTATAACTTGTTTCTTACGAGTTGTGTTGCAGCACATAAGAGCTGATTCAACAACACCATTAGAATTATCATATAGTGAAGCATTTGTAATAGGAAGTCCTACTAAATTAGACATCATTGTTTGGAACTCAAATATCATTTGAAGAGTTCCTTGAGATACTTCTGGTTGATAAGGTGTATATGAAGTATAGAATTCACTTCTTGAAGCGATAGCTCCAATTACTGATGGGATATAATGGTCATATGCGCCTGCTCCTAAGAAACAAACTTTCTTATTTGTTGAGCAGTTCATATCTGCAAGTTCGCCCATAATCTTTCTAACTTCTAGTTCTGATTTGTGTTTAGGTAAATTTAATTCACCTTTAAATCTAACACTTTCAGGTATACAGTCAAATAAATCTTCTTCAGACTTTACACCTATCTTGTCAAGCATCTCTTTTATATTTTCGGGAGTTTGACTAAGATATGGATACATACTAGTCCTCCTTAGCGAATTCAGCGTATTTTTCGTCGTCCATTAAGTCGTCTAATTCTGATGGGTCACTCATTTCAATCTTGAATATCCAAGCATCGTAAGGTCCTTCGTTGATTAGAGCTGGTTCATCATCAAGTTCTTCGTTAACTTCAACTATCTTTCCGCTTGCTGCTGTAAATACTTCTGAAGCTGCTTTTACTGATTCAACTGAAGCTGCTGCGTCGCCTTTTTCGAATTCGTCATCGATTTCAGGAAGTTCAACGTAAACTATGTCACCTAAGTTGTGTTGAGCATAGTCTGCTAAACCGATAGTAGCGATGTTTCCATCAACTTTAACCCATTCATGATCTTCTGTGTAAAGTAAACCTTTTTTAATTTCCATAATAATTTCCTCCTATATTTTTATAATATTATTTTACGTCTTTTAAGAATTTTCTGCTAATTTGTTTAGCTTTTTGAGCCTTACCTCTGATAATTACATCAAATTCAGCACCCATTTCCTTGTAAGATGCATCGATTAGAGCGTTACCTATCTTTTTGCCAAGTGTTGGAGAAAGATATCCTGTTGTTACATAGCCAATCTTCTTGCCATCTTTTTCAATTTCATAGCCTTCTCTTGGTATAGGCTTATCAATCATTTCGAAGCCAACAAGTGTTCTCTTCTTTTCTTCTTTAATCTTCTTAAGAGCTTCTTTACCAATAAAGTCAGCTTCTTGATCAAGTTTTACGAAGAAGTTTAATCCGCCTTCTACTGGTGAAATATCTTGTGATATTTCATGTCCGTATAATGGTAGCATTGCTTCAAATCTAAGTGTATCTCTACATCCTAGTCCGCATGGTTCGATACCAAACTCTTCTCCAGCCTTCATTACTTCTTTATAAAGATGTACTATGGATTCGTTGTCAGTATAAATTTCAAATCCGTCTTCGCCAGTGTAACCAGTTCTTGAGATTAAAACTTTTTTACCAGCTAATTCAAATCCATCAATAAAGTGGAAGAATTTGATTGTGTCTAAATCGACATCAGTTAATTTTTGTACAGCTTTTTGAGCAAGAGGTCCTTGAACAGCTATTTGAGATGTTTGATCAGAAACGTTTTCAACCTTAACATCAAAGTTTTTAGCTTGTTTTGTAATCCATTCAACGTCTTTTTCAACGTTTGCAGCGTTAATTACAAGGTAGAACTTATCTTGATTAAATCTGTAAACAAGTAAGTCGTCTACTGCACCACCGTCTTCGTAACACATAATGTTGTATTGTACTTGACCATCTTCAATAACAGTTAGATCATTAGTAATTAGATGATTTACAAAATCAAATGCATCCTTACCTGTAACCCATACTTCACCCATGTGAGATACGTCAAATACACCAAGTTTTTGTCTTACTGCATTGTGTTCTTCGATTAATCCTGAGTATTGAACAGGTAGTAACCATCCAGCATAATTAACAATTTTGCCGCCTAGTTTAACATGTTCATCGTATAAAGCAGTTTTTTTGCCTTCCATTTTTCATCCTCCTTAATCTACAATTATAATATACAATATTTCTAATCTTTTTACAAGGAATATTTTGAAATATGCCTATGTGGCATAAATACAAAATATAAGGCCTCCTTAGTAAAACAATATTGCTATTTATCGTTTAAGTGGTAATGCCCATAAAAATACTTTACTATATTTCATAGACAAACCATCACTATTATTATACCATATAAATCGTTTTTTTACTATTAAAATAGCTTTTATTTTTACTAATTTGTAAATAATTGTATTCAGTGAGTGATTGTAGTATAATTAGTATAATAAAGAGTAAAGGAGCACGCTATGCAGATAAAAAATTTAACAGTCAGACTAAAAAAAGATGGAAGAACTATAATTGACAATTTAACATTTTCGATAAATGATGGTGATAGGCTTGCTCTTATTGGTGAAGAAGGCAATGGTAAGTCTACTCTGCTTAAGGCAATTACAAACACGGTTGATTTTCTTAACTACGCAGAAATAAGTGGCGAGATTAGCCGTGACGAATCCATAGCCATGGTTCCACAGATAGCTACAAGTGATGTGCTTGATAAAAGTTTGAGTGATCTTATATACAGTAGTGATGGACTTGCTGTCGACATAAGTGATTTTTATAAAACAATAAACGCTTTTAAAGTTGATGTGAGCGATTTGGAAAGAAAGCTTGAGACTTACTCTGGCGGAGAAAGAATGAAAATTTTAATTTCTCTTGCAATTTCAAAGAGCCCTTCCCTACTTGTTCTTGATGAGCCAACAAATGATATCGACTTTAAATCGATGGAAGTGCTTGAAAAAATTCTTAAAGACTTTAATGGCAAAATCATTTTTGCAAGTCACGATACTTACTTCATCCAAAATGTCGCTACTAAAATTATGCACTTTGAGCTAATACAAAACAAGACAAAATCTCGTATCACTGTGAGCGGTAATGATTACGATAGCTATATTAAGCTTAGAGAGGAGCAAATTCTTACTCAAACGCAAAGAGCTAAAAATGACAAGGCTCGTATTGAGGAGAAAGAAGAGCGCTGGAGACGCGTACATGACAGTGTTGAACATGATTTGCGAAAAGAAAAGAATGACAGATTAGGTAGATACCTTAAAAAGACCATGCATGAAGTAAAGGCGCACGAGAAGCTTATTGAGTGGGAAAAAGAAAAGATGACGCAAATGCCAGACTTTGAAGAACAGATTTTTGTTAACTATAATAAGGAAAAGCTTATTGAGAATGGTAAATGTGTTTTAAATCTACATTTGGATGAATTAAAAGTTGCTGATAAAAAACTTGCCGATAATATTGATTTAGAGTCATATGGCAAAAATAAAATTGCCATAGTTGGAAAGAATGGCGCCGGCAAGACTACTCTTCTAAATATTATTAAGGATAATATTAGTAAAGACCTACGAGTATCATATATGCCACAAAATTATGAAGATGAATTAATTACTCATAATAACGCTATTGAATATTTAAAAGTTGACTATACTAAGGAAGAAGAAACTAAAATAAGAACTTATTTGGCATCTCTTAAGTTTACCAGAGATGAAGTGATTAATAAAATTTCTGAACTAAGTGGCGGGCAAAAGGCAAAGCTTTTCTTTGCAAAGATGCAGCTTATGGAGCCCGATGTTTTAGTTTTAGATGAACCGACGAGGAACATCTCACCATTGTCATTGCCAGCTATAAGTGATGAGATGAAAAACTTTGGTGGAGCCATCTTCTTTGTATCGCATGATAGGTACTTTATTAATCACGTAGCTGATGAGATATATGAGCTAGATGAGAACGGCTTAAGTAAAATAGATAAAATATAAATTTGCACAAAAATAAGACCTTGCATCTGCAAGGTCTTACTTCTATATATAGTAATAAAACTATCTCTTTGAGAATTGTGAACTCTTTCTAGCTTTCTTAAATCCGTATTTCTTTCTTTCTTTCATACGTGGATCTCTAGTTAAGAATCCAGCTTTCTTTAAGATTGATCTGTATTCAGGATCAACTTCAAGTAAAGCTCTTGATAAGCCATGTCTGATAGCTCCTGCTTGGCCAGTAAATCCGCCACCGTTAACTAAAACGTATACATCAAATTTACCAAGTGTATCAGTTAAGTTAAGAGGTTCACGAACAATGTTTTTTAACAATTCTTCTTTTAAATATTGATCAATATCTCTATGGTTGATAGTAAATTTACCATCTCCAGGCACTAATCTTACTCTTGCTACTGAAGATTTTCTTCTGCCTGTTCCTTGAATAAGTTTTTCCATCTATTCGTCCTCCTTTCTAAAACTCATACTTTTCTGGCTTTTGTGCTTCGTGATTGTGTTCTGGGCCAGAATATACTTTTAATTTTCTAAACATTTGTCTTCCTAATCTGTTCTTTGGAAGCATACCTTTAACAGCTAATCTGATTGCCATTTCAGGATTGTTTTGCATCATATCTTGGTAACTGATTTCTCTAAGTCCTCCAGGATATCCTGTGTGGTAGTAGTGTTTCTTTTGTAATAATTTCTTTCCTGTTAATTTTACCTTATCAGCGTTTACGATGATAACGTAATCACCTGTATCTACATGTGGTGTAAAAGTTGCTTTGTGTTTTCCTCTTAAGATCTTAGCAACTTCGCTTGCTAGTCTACCTAGGACTTTGCCTTCAGCGTCTATAACTAACCATTTTCTCTCAATATTTTGAGCGTTGGCCATAAATGAACTCATTTTTTTCCTCCTTTAAAAAACATTGTTTTTAAAAAAGTTTCCGGGTCTTTTCTAAAACACTAACAAATATTTTAATACAAAATACTCTAATTGTCAAGTATTTTCGTTAATTTTTTATAAATTTTTGCTTAATTCTTCAATTTTATCAACTATTGATGAAATATAGCTAATTGTGTTCTTTAGTGAATCAGTAGTAGTGATGTCAACGCCTGATAGTTTAGCCCACTCTACTGGGTTATATAGACCGCCTTGTTTAATTGCGTTTAACCAATTACTTACAGCTTCTTCATCGCCTTCAAGTATCTTTCTTGATACGTTTGTTGCAATTGATAAACCAGCTGAGTATGTGTATGAGTATAAACCTGAGTAGTAGTGAGGTTGTCTCATCCAAGTCATTTCACAGCCATCTGTTAATTCGACTTCACCTTGCCAGAACTCTTCAAGTGTTTCCTTATATAGTCTGTTTAATGTATCTGCATCTAGGTTTTGTCCTTCATCAACTAAGTTATATGCTTTTCTTTGGAAATAAGCTTCTAAGAAATGCGTAACAAAGTTATGGTAATAAGTCTTGGCAATGATTGAGAAGTAAATCCATCTAAGCATTCTAGGGTCTTCAGTCTTCTTCATCAAGTAATTAGCAAGCATCATCTCATTCATTGTCGATGGTGATTCTGAATAGAACATAGATGGGTTACAGTCAAAGTATGATTGATACTTTTGCGATAACATAAAGTTGCCTGCATGACCAAGTTCGTGTATCATAGTAAATACGCTGTCCATCTTTCCAGTCCATATCATAAGTATATATGATGGAAAACCAGCTGGCGTAGAGCAATATGCTCCAGTATATTTGCCTTTATTTTCTACGTAGTCAATGTTTTTGCCTTCAAGAACTTTCTTGATTTGTTCTAGATATTCATCACCTAATACATTTAAAGCACTATAGATATAGTCTTTAGCACCATCAAGTGTTATTTCTGGATCAAACTCTGGGTCTATATTTGCTTTTAAATCGTAGTAATTAATTTTTTCTAAGCCAAGTCCATCTTTTAATACTCTCGCAAACTTTCTCATTACTGGTGAAAGCTCTTTCATTATAGTATCTAGATGATTTTCATAGATCTCTCTAGGCACTTCTTGTTCAGCAAGTAGATAATCTGTTACGCTATCGTAGCCTCTTAGCTTTGACATAATCTTATCTTTTTGCATATTCAAATTAAATGCCATCGCTGTACTATTGACAGTCTTTGATAAATCTTTATAGAAATGATTAAATGACTCTCTTCTTAAGTCCTTATCTTCATCATACTCATACTTTTCTTCAAATAAAGCGTATGAGTTATTATACTTTTTGCCATTGACCTCAAATGCTTCAAATGTCAAGTCTTGTAACTTAATTGTGTTGTATAATTGTTCAGGCGCCATTCTCAATGGTGTAAAGGCTTGAATAACTTTTTCTTCAGCATCGCTTAAATAAGTTTTCTTCTTTAAAATAACGTTGTGGAAATAAACTTTTAAGCCATCTACCTTTTCTAGCTTTTCAAGCATTGGAATATCAAGTTTTGCTATCTCAAGCTCAACGAACAATGTGTTTTCATCTAGCTTGTTATACATATTTAATAATTCATTGAAAAATGCTAGTTCAGCAGAATTTGTTAAGTCTACGTCCTTGTTTAGATATGCATAATCTATAACTAAGGAAAATCTTTTAATTATCTCTTCATATTCTTTAAATGCTTTAACTATAGTATCGAAGTCATTTAATTTGCCTTCATAGTTTTCTTTTAGTTTTAATGATGCTTCTAACAAAGCATTTGCTTCTTTTCTAGCTTCTTCTTTTGATTTAAATATGGCTGACGTATCCCAAGTTAAATTCTTATCAACTTCACTTCTATTTAATATAGTCATAACACACCTCTATTATTTAAGTTCTGATGTGCAGTTAGGGCATCTTGTAGCGTTAATGTCAATAGTTGATTTGCAATATGGACATTCTTTTGTTGTTGGTGCTGCTTCTGCTTCAGGCTTCTTAGTAAGTGCTCTAGCTTTGTTTATAGCTTTAATTATTAAGAATAATACAAAAGCTATAATTAAAAAGTCAATAATTCTGTTTAAGAACAATCCATAGTTTAGTGTAGCTGCACCAGCTTCTTGCGCTTCTGCAAGTGTAGCATATTTACCGCCATCAAGTGTAATGAAATAATTGCTAATATCAGCTCCGCCAAGTAATAGTCCAATAAGTGGCATGATTATGTCATCTACAAGTGAGCTAACTATCTTAGAGAATGCTCCACCTATGATAACACCTACTGCTAGGTCCATTACGCTGCCTTTTGAAATAAATTCTTTGAATTCTTTTAACATTTTCTTTCCCTCCTATTTTAAAAAATTTTAACTAATCCATGTCCACATCTAATTTTATGTGTTCTATGTGGTTTTTGTCAAGTAATTCTAGTGCATAATCGTCTATCCTATATGCATTTGAATAATATATCTTACTGATACCTGCTTGTATCAAAGCTTTTGTACAATTTAAGCACGGAAAGTGCGTTACGTAGCACACACAGCCATCGACCTTGATGCCTTCTTTTGCGCAATATAGTAGCGCGTTCATCTCAGCATGTATAGTCGCTATGCAGTGACCGTCCCTCATTGTGTGGCCTATCTCTGAGCAGTGCGGATTGCCTTTGATACTGCCGTTGTAACCGCTTGAGACTATCCTGTTGTCCTTATTAACGAGTAAGCATCCCACATAGGCCCTGTCGCAGGTAGATCTTTTCGCTATCATGTGAGCAATTGACATGAAATACTCTTGCCATGAGCTTCTTGTATCAGCCATTAAATCACTTCCTCTTCATCAAATATTTTACCTTCG
Organism: Fenollaria sp. C0166D3; assembly: GCF_056590255.1. Lineage (NCBI taxonomy): Bacteria > Bacillati > Bacillota > Clostridia > Eubacteriales > Fenollaria > Fenollaria sp. C0166D3. Next base: position 39,102 of record NZ_JBWPVU010000001.1, on the reverse strand, counting down.
TAAATTTCTCCAGTTGTTGCATCGATGCTTATGATGTCTCCAGTTTTTATACTATTCATCGCTTCCCCCACACCAACAACTGTTGCTAGATGATAATTAATGCCAACTATAGCGCCTTGACTAGTTAGACCGCCTTCAACTGTTACTATGCCTGATGACTTTTGTATATATGGAAGCATGTCTTTATATACCCCAATAGTTACTATAATATCGCCATCTGAAAAAGTTTCTTCTAATTCCTTAGCATTTTTAGCAACACAAGCTCTTGCACTTATCTTATGTTTGCCTATGCCCATGCCTTTGCATAAAAGTTTGCCAACTGTCTTTACCATCATAATGTTTGTTGAACCAGCCTTTCCAAGCGGCATACCCGCTGTTAAAATGACTAGTTCTCCCTCCTTTACAAATTTTATATTCTTTAATATATTTATAGATTCATAAAATAAATCATCTATGCTTGATGCAAGAGTCGCTCTGATTGGGTAGACGCCCCACTCAATTGCTAATTGCCTTCTAACTTTTTCATCTGTAGTAGCTGCGATGATTGGTGATTTTGGCTTGAATTTTGAAATGTTTCTCGCAGTAAGCCCCGATGTTGTTGCGGCTATAATCACTTTTGCATCCAAATCAAGTGCCGCTTCTCTCGTCGCTTTGGCAATAGAGTTTGTTATGTTAATCTCGTGTTCATCGTTTGTGCTATCAACAATGATTTTATAATCAAGGCTGTCCTCAATCTTTACTGCGATTTTTCTCATCATCTCACATGCCTTGACTGGATAAGTGCCCGCTGCCGTCTCCCCTGATAGCATTATTGCGCTCGAACCATCTAAGATAGCGTTGGCAACGTCAGTTACCTCTGCTCTGGTTGGTCTTGGGTTTCTAATCATTGAGTCAAGCATTTGAGTCGCTGTAATTACGAATTTGCCTTTTAGATTGCACTTTCTGATTATGTCCTTTTGCACTAATGGTATGTCCTCTTCATCAAGTTCAACTCCCATATCTCCTCTGGCAACCATAATGCCGTCGGATGCATCTATAATCTCGTCAATATTTTGAACACCTTCTAAATTTTCTATCTTAGAAATGATTTTGATATCGTCTCCGCCATTGCTCTCAAGAATCTTTCTTATCTCTAAAACATCTTTTGCGCTTCTAATGAATGATGCAGCAATGAAGTCTACATCATTTTCAATACCAAAGATTAAGTCTTCAATATCTTTTTCAGTGAGCGTTGGTAAATTCACTTTTACTGAAGGCAAATTAACTCCCTTCCTATCGCTTAGCTCGCCCGAGTTAACAGCCCTCATGTAAACATTATTCTCATCGACTGATATTACAGTGAACTCTACAAGACCATCATCAATAAGCACTCTATCATCTGCTTTTAAATCCTTGGCAATGTCCTTATATGTGACAGAGACCCTTGTCTCGTCTCCTTCTACATCTTCACTTGTAAGAGTAAAGTCTTGTCCTTGCTCTATCCTTATCATGCCATCTTTGAAAGTCTTTATCCTTATCTCAGGTCCCTTTGTATCAAGCATTATTGCTATAGGCTCATCAAGATCATCCCTAAGCTTCTTTATCGTATCTATCCTTTTTTTATGCTCTGGATGAGTGCCGTGTGAAAAGTTTAGTCTAGCAACATTCATTCCTTCATTAACAAGCGCCTTTAGCACTTCGTATGAGTCCGAACTCGGTCCAATTGTACAAACTATCTTAGTCTTTTTCATCTTAATTCTCCTATATCGATAATATATCCACCATCTTTAGCTGATCTTTGTCAAAAGCTTTCTTCGTTTCAAGTGCTTCGTCTATATCTACTTCTATAATCTTGCCGCTCCTATATCCTAAAGCTAAGCCTGATTTGCCACTTAATAATAAGTTTACTGCTTCATATCCAAAATCACTTGCTAATATCCTGTCTTGAACAGTAGGTACGCCACCTCTTTGAACGTAGCCAAGAACAGTAACACGAGTTTCAATAGCGCCTTTCTCCTCGATAATCTTTGCAAGTTCATAAGCATCAAGTGCTCCTTCAGCTGCAACGATTATGTGGTGCTTTTTGCCCCTCTTTCTACCGTTTTGAATCTTCTTAATAATAGCATCTATATCCAATTCTACTTCTGGTATGACTATCGATTCAGCTCCACCAGCTATGCCAGAGTAAAGAGCAATGTCACCGCAATTTCTACCCATGACTTGAAGGACTATGGCTCTACCATGTGACTCAGATGTATCTCTAAGCTTACTTATAGCAGAAACTGCCGTCTCGACCGCTGTCAAAAAGCCGATAGTGTAGTCAGTATAGCCAAGGTCGTTATCTATAGTGCATGGCACGCCTATAATTTTAATGCCTCTTCTAGCTAGCTCCCTCGCTCCTCTTAAAGTTCCGTCGCCACCAAGAGCCACTATGGCATCTATTTTAAATTTCTTAATCACTTCAAGCGCTTGATTAATGCCTTCTTCAGTCATAAATTCATCGCTTCTAGCAGTTCTAAGTATAGTTCCGCCTCTGTGAATGATGTCAGCAACGCTTGATAGCGTCATCGTTTCGATGTCTCCCTTAATCAGTCCGTTGTAGCCTTCCTTTATAGCTAAAACCTTCAAATCGTTATATATAGCAGTTCTTACAACAGATCTGATAACGGCGTTCATCCCAGGCGCGTCGCCACCGCTTGTTAATATAGCAATAGTCTTCATAGCTCCTCCTATTTAATAACTATATCGTCTTCATCTAGATAAATTTTTAAATCTTCATATAGCTTTTCATTATCTATGTCAATGGCTGTGCTATCATTCGATTCAATACTTGATTTTGTCTCTTCAAAGTAGACAACTACAGGGTTATCTCCCTTGTATTTCTTTAATATATCTAAAATTTTTCTTTTATCTTCTTCACCTAAGCCATTTTTAATCCTTATATATAGAGTTTCCTTACGCTTTTCAAGCCTCTTAACTCTATCTGCAATGATATTGATCTCATCATTTGCACTTATTTGTAATCTTCCTTTGACTACAATATTTTCCCCTTCTTTAATAAGATTTCTATAATTTTCGTAAACTCTTGGGAAAATCACGACTCTTATGCTATCATAAAGATCTTCAAGCTCAATAAAGGCCATCATTTGATTGTTTTTAGTAACCTTCTTTGTTACGGCTGAGATCATGCCTGCATATGAAATGAACATATTGTCCCTAAGATCTGCATCTGTCTCGTCTAGAACTTTTTCTTTCATCTCAATGGAAGAAAAATCGCTACTTTGTCTAAGCTCTTCAGTGAACTCTTCAAGTGGATGACCTGAGAAATATATGCCCGTCATCTCTTTTTCGCCTTCAAGTAGCATGAACTTCGATAGCTCTGTCGCGTCTGGTATCTTGTACTGAACGTTCGATGAGCTATCATCACCAAGTCCAAATAGTCCCATCTGTCCTTGAGCGTTGTTCTTCGCGTCCTTTTGTATGCTCTTTAGCATGTAGTCATATGAACCAAGCATTTGGCTTCTATTAAGGCCTAGTGAATCAAGTGCTCCCGCCATAATCAAGGACTCAACCGACTTTTTGTTCATGGCAGTCGCATCAACTCTATGTGTCTTTGTTAAAAAGTCTTCGAAGGAAGTAAAGCCATCAATTTCGCCTCTTGCCTTAAGTATTGAGTCGATTACATTAGTGCCGACGTTTTTAATTGCTGAAAGGCCAAATCTTATACCCTCGCCTTCAGTCGTGAACTTTCTAAATGATTTATTTATATCTGGTCTTAAAACTTCTATGCCAAGCCTCTTGCACTCTTCAAGGTACTTGATTACATCTGTAGTATTGCCCATGACCGAGCTAAGTAGGCTCGCCATATACTCTTTTGGATAATAGTATTTTAGGTAAGCAGTTCTATAAGCAACGACTGAGTAAGCTGCCGAGTGAGATTTGTTGAAGGCGTAGTTAGCAAAATCAAGCATATAGTCAAAAATCTCGTTCGCTACCTCTTCTTTAATACCGTTTCTCACAGCGCCTTTGATAATCACTTCATCGCCATCGTCCTTGCCGTAGATAAAGTTCTTTCTCTCTTGCTCCAAGACCTTCATCTTCTTCTTGCTCATGGCTCTTCTAACTATGTCAGCGCCGCCAAGCGAGTAGCCAGCGAGGTTTCTAAATATCCTCATTACCTGCTCTTGATATACGATGCAGCCGTATGTCTCTTTCAAGATAGGCTCAAGATGCGGATCAAGATATGTGATCTTCGATGGATCGTGCCTTGCCTCAACAAACTTTGGTATCGATTGCATTGGTCCCGGCCTGAATAATGAGTTAGCGGCTATAAGGTCTTCGAATTTTTGTGCTCTTAAATCTTTTAAGAACCTTCTCATGCCGACCGACTCAAATTGAAATATGCCTATGGTTTCAGCCTCTGTAAATAGGCCTATAACGTTCTTATCATCGCATTCCATATGGTCAAAATCAACTTTTTTGCCATAGTTTTGCTCAATCATATCAAGCGCGTCTTGAATAACAGTTAAGTTTCTTAAACCAAGGAAGTCCATCTTTAAAAAGCCTAGCTCTTCAAGCTCAGTCATTGTGAATTGCGTTGATATCGATTCTTTATTTTTAACTAGTGGCAAGTGATTTGTAATAGTCTCTTCCGTAATCAATATGCCGGCCGCATGTGTACCAATATTTCTAGGTAGGCCCTCTAATTGCCTTGATATATCAATAATCTTCTTTGCTTCTTCATCCTCATCGTAAGCTTTTTTAAATTCTGGATTTCTCTCTAATGCTTTGTCGATGGTGATATCTAGGTCCCTTGGAACCATCTTAGCAAGTGCATCCGCCTTATTAAGTGGCACATCTAAAGCTCTAGCAACATCACGAATAACAGCTCTTGCCGCTAGTGTACCGAAAGTAATTATCTGGCTAACTTTATCTTCGCCATATTTCCTAATAACATAGTCAATAACTTCAGATCTTCTTTCGTAACCAAAGTCTACATCTATATCAGGCATAGAAACCCTTTCAGGATTTAAAAATCTTTCAAAAAGTAAATCGTATTTTAATGGATCAACGTCAACTATGCCTAAAGCGTAGGAAACAACACTTCCTGCCGCCGAGCCCCTTCCTGGTCCGACTGGTATGCCATTTTCTTTAGCATACATAATAAAGTCCCTAACTACCAAAAAGTAGTCAACATAACCCATGGACATAATGATGTTAAATTCCTTCTCCATCCTGTCCTTTATATCATCGCTTACCTCCCCATATCTCTTTACTAAGCCCTCTTCACAAAGTTTGTGTAAGTACTCAGCGTGAGTCATATCCTCTTCTATCTCAAAGTTTGGTAAGTGTTTTTGATGAAATTCAATCTCTATATTGCATCTATCTTTAATAATTTCAGTATTCTTTATAGCCTCTGGCGCATATGCAAATAACTTCGCCATCTCCTCAGGACTCTTCACATAAAACTCTTCACTTGGGAAACGCATTCTGTTTTCGTCGTCAATCTTTGAAAGAGTTTGTATACATAAAAGCACATCATGAACCTTGGCGTCTTCTTTCCTTAAGTAATGGCAGTCGTTTGTAGCGACTAAACCAATATCAAGCTCTTTAGAAAGCTCCATAAGATAATTGTTCACATAAGCTTGCTCTTTGATGCCGTGGTCTTGAAGCTCTAAGAAGAAATTATTTTCTCCAAATATATCCTTATACCTAAGAGCCGCTTTCTTCGCTCCATCAAGGTTTTGATCAAGTATCATCTTTTGCACTTCGCCGCCTAAGCAGGCTGAAAGCGCTATGAGACCTTCGCTGTGCTCATAAAGGTATTTAAAATCAGTTCTTGGCTTATAATAGTAACCGTTAATAGAGGCGTCAGAAACTATCTTTATAAGGTTTTTGTATCCTTTTTCGTTCTCACATAAAAGTATCAAGTGATAGTAAGGCGTTTCTTTGTCCTTAACAAGTTTGTCCTCGCAAACATAGACCTCACAGCCAATGATTGGCTTGATGCCCTTTGCCTTCGCTTCCTTATAAAATTTGATTACGCCATACATATTGCCATGGTCAGTGATGGCACATGCGTCCATGCCAAGCTCTTTAACTCTGTCGATTAGCTCACTTATCTTATTCGAGCCATCAAGTAAAGAGTACTCAGTATGTAAATGTAGATGCGTAAAACTCATAAAATCACCTCTAATATTTATTATACCATATATTAAGTGATTTTAATATTCTAATTTTTCTTGTAATTTTTCATTCTTTTATGTATAATATTCTTAAATGGGGTATAATACATCATAGGAGGGATAATATGAGTAATTATTATGATGACAATGACTTCAAAGACCAAGAAGTCTTAAGTGAAGATGAAATAAAAGAAAGACAAGAAAGAAAGAGAGCAAAAGGTCAATACTATAACTATAATAAGAATGATTATTATAACAGCTCAAATAACAATAAGTATAGCAATGGCAATACTAATGCTACTAACAAAGGTATGACATCGCTAGTTCTAGGCATTATATCAATCTTTTGTATATTCTTAGGACAAGCCTCGTTTGTAGGAAGCATACTAGCTGTAGTTGGCTTGATTATGGGTGTCGACGCGAGAAACAACGGTGACAGAACTTATGCCAAGACAGGCATTATACTAAACACTATAGGTCTTGCCTCAACACTTCTAGTAACTATCGCTTGCATAGCATGTCTATCATGCATAGGCTGCTCACTTGTTAACAATATGTGGTAAGCCTATGAAACCATTTTACACAATATTCGGCATTAGACTAGCTAGCTACGGATCACTTATCGCGCTTGGCATAATTGTAGCGAGCCTTGTCTATTGGTATAGAAAAAAAGATTACCCAGGCGATAAAGAAACTATATTTTACTCCATTGTTTATGGTATGGTGGGCGGCTTCATCGGAGCAAAACTACTATACCTAATTACAGATTTTAATTTTGTTGTGGAAAGCTTTAAGAACTCACCTGATACACTCACAACGCTTAAAAATATATTAGCAGGCGGCTATGTATTTTACGGAGGTATCATAGGAGCGCTTATAGCGATATACTTCTACGCAAAAAAATACAATATGAGCTATCTAGATATAGTTGACTCACTAGCACCAGAAGTGCCACTTGCACATGCCTTTGGTAGAATCGGATGCTTTATGGCAGGCTGCTGCTATGGCATGCCAAGCGACAGCAAATTTTCTGTAATCTTCCCAAAGGAGAGCGTTGGACTTAGTGGAGTAAGACTCTTCCCTGTTCAGCTATTGAGTGCACTAGGCAATATAATCATATTTGTCATTCTATTCATCTACTCAAAGAAGGATAGAGAAAAAGGAAAAGTAACTGGTCTGTATATAATTTTATACGGCATAGCAAGATTTTTAGTTGAATTTTTAAGATACGATGACGTAAGAGGACACTTCTTATTTTTCTCAACATCACAATGGATATCGATACTACTTGTTCCATTCGGCATACTACTATATAAAAAGGGTGAATACTTATGCAAGAAAAAACAGAAATAAAAGAGATAATGCTCTTTCAAAACATTGATTACAAAGGTCTTGAAGAGCATCTAAATAAATTAAGAAAAGAAGGATACAAGATCAAAGATATTAAAAAAGCATCGATTAGCTTGGAGAAAGCTGTCGATGCTAATAATTTTGAGTATTTTTGTGAGAGCTATCCATTTACAAAGTCAAGAAAGAACAAATTCGGTGCCTTCTCCACTCACCTTTATGATATGGAGAGCGAAGGCTTTGAATTTGTTTGTGGCTTTAAGGACATAAACATATTTGAAAATCACAGTGCGAGCAAAAAAGCGATTCGCGATGCTGATGAAAAAAGCTGGAAGAACATCTCAAATATAAGATTCTTCTCAATATCAGTTTTTATATCATTCTTCATGATATTTTTAGCGAGCAGCGTGTTTTTGTTTTGGCCAAACATTGACAAGTTTATAAATTTAAAACAGTTCATGTTTATGGTCTTCATACCACTGATATTCTTAACGCTCTCAATTATGTACTTAAGAAGAATTATTTTCTTCTACTCAAAAGCTTTACGTAAAAAATTTGCGAGCGAGAAGGCTTTTAAGTTTGGTAGAGTTTTAATGATAGTTTTAATCGCCCTACTAATACTTATGGTGCTTTCGTATGTGGCTTTAGATATATATAACTTTTCAGTTGGCAATATTACGCTGATCAAGTTATTCTCCTCATACTTCTTCCTAATCGGATCAGCACTAACATTTTTAATATATAAGCTATTAATCGAAAAGGTTTTTGATAAATTCTTCCCAAGATTTCTATTTATAGCGATATCTTTGTTTATGGTAACGAACTTGCAAACAAAACTACTTGACATGCCTATAAACAATGCTATTAATCAAGAGATTTTTCAAGTTGATAGCAATATAAGTAATAACAAGTACTACAACAATAATAAATACAGAAGCAGAAACTTTTTCATCGATGAATACACTAAGAACTATAGCTTTACTACTGATAAACATAAGGTCGGCGAGCTGCTCATTATGACTAGTGAGCACTATCACGGCAAAAAGACTCACATACTTGACTATATTTACAAGGTTATTAAAGATAGAAACATCTTTAACAATCAAGGCGATATTGAATACTTAAGCTTTGACAATAAATTTGATGATGACTTTGTAGAAGCCTACATCGCCAGCAAACATCACATATCCTCGCTTGTATTTAGATTCGAAGATGACATCTACATTGTCGATGGTAACTTCAGAAAGACTAATGAAGAGGTAATTAATGAAGCTATTGAGGAAATTATAAAAGATAGACAAGATAAATAAGACTAAGGGCAGAACTTAAATGTTCTGCCCTTCTAGTTTACACAAAACAAATACCTCACTGGAATGTAGTGAGGTATTTGTCTATATTGATTTAATTACATTTCGAAACTTACTTTTCTTGCTCTTAAAGCTTCAACCATAGCTGTTAAAGCAAAGTATACTGTGAATATTTCAATTGCATTCTTTGTTGCTCTTGCTGGTAGTAGTGCTAGAACACCCTTTCCCATGTAAGGATATAAAAGAACTGTGTTCAAGAAGATATTTAAAAATATTGCTCTAAATAAACTTGTTGAAATAATTACTTTGTTTTGAAGCTTTCTATCGTTTTGCATAGCTGCAAAGCCTTCGCCCTTTGATAACTTCCACAAGATAAAGCCTGGGAACCATGCTAGTAAGCCTTCTGAGATAGTAAAGAAAGCGTTGAAACCAAAAGAGCTTGGTGCTAAAGCGTAGTTAAGAACGTCTGTAACAATCCCCATCATAAAGCCGTAATAAGGTCCAAGGACCATACCTCCGAACATTAGCGGATATCCACCAAACGATAGTGATAAACCTGGAGCTAATTTTAATTTCAAGAATCTTGACATTAAAAGAGCTAAGGTAACGAACAATGCACTTAATACTAATTTTTTAGTATTAGTCTTTCCTTTTTGCATAAAAAAATCCTCCTAAAATAAAATTCCAGAGGCTGTTCTAAATAATATAATATTTATACAGCGGAAGCGAAGAAACACCGCGGCTTAATGCCATTCGTTTAAAAGCTACATCCCATCTTTTAACACTAGCGCATTTCCTCTACTCTGTATTTCATATTATATCATTAATCTTTATAATTTACAAGTCTTTTATAGATATTTTTTATACTTATAAGAATATCTCCTTGAGTCCTTCTTCATCTTGATATAGACCTACGCGTTCAAGGTCAATATCAAGCTCATCCATAACTATGTCTGTGTAGTTATTAAGTATATCAAAAACAAGTGCTGGCTTTAAAGAGCCCTGCTCGCTCATCTTGATGTAAGCGTATATGGCCTCATCCTTAAGCTCAAGTCTATTGAGATAGTCTTTGGCATTCTCTTTAACAAAAATCCTTCTTTTACCCTTTTTTCTTTTTCTCTCTATCTCAACTATGTCCATGGCGTTGACCTTATCAAGCTCTTTTGCTATGTCTATATCTTTGTTCTTATCGTAAAATGTATTTAATAATTTAAAAGCGTATACAACTGACTTTACCTTATTGGATATGGACTCGTCGTCATCGTACTTTGCTTCTACAATCTTGATTCCCTGAGGAAGTCTCTCGTTCATCTTAATCAAAAAATCTTTTAAATCAATCTTTGAGTTAAGATATATCTCCATGTACTCACTATTCGATTCAATGCCCAAAGGTAGTGGATAAGCTATGGACATCCTTGGATGCGGGTTGAAGCCTTCTGAAAATTTTACGTCAACCTTATTTTGAAAGAGTGTTCTTTGGAATAGGTCTACTAGGTCCAAGTGCGAGATGAACTTCAAGTAGCCTAGTTTTGTAAATTTACACAAAATTTTCATGCTTACCCCTCATTTCACAGTTCTCTATGCCGCAAGCGTTGCATGAGATTCTACAGTCCTTAGTAGTTTCAGCCTTCATTGACTTTTCATACTCTCTAATCAAAAATTCTTTACTAACGCCCACATCGATTATATCCCAAGGCAAGACCTCATCATAAGATCTTTCACGTCTTGCATAAAAGTCTGGATCAAGATCAAATTCTTTAAACGCTTTTAGATAATTTTCATAAATAAAGTCATTATCTACTTTCTCAGCCTTTGCCTCTTCTTTATAAGCGTGGATAAGCGCGTCATTAAGCCTTCTATCGCCTCTTGCTAAAACCGCTTCTATATAGCTAAGCTCTGGGTCGTGGTAGTTGTACTCGACCTTTTTATCCTTAATAGCTGAGCGAAGTATGCCTATCTTTTCATAAAATTCATCAATGCTATCTTGCTTAAACCATTGGAATGGTGTAAACGGCTTAGGAACAAAGCATGATGTGCTAACAACTAATCTAAAGTCTCCTTTAATATCTTCCCTATCTCTCTTGAAGAATAGGTCACGAACCAAATAAGCAAGCTCTTGAATGCCTTTAACGTCCTCTTCTGTCTCTGTAGGAAGGCCTATCATAAAATATAGTTTAATCTTTGACCAGCCCTCACCAAAAACATAATTCATTACGTCAATTAAATTTTCTTCTGTAACGTTTTTATTGATAACGTCTCTAAGCCTTTGGCTACCAGCTTCAGGAGCGAATGTGAGTGAAGACTTTCTTACGTCAGAAAGGTCCTTTAAAACGTCTATACTTGGTGAATCAAGTCTTAGTGATGGCAGCGAGACGCTTACATTGTTCTTAACAAAATACTCTTTCATCTCACCAGCCACTTCTCTAAGGTTTGTGTAGTCACAAGTACTTAGTGAAAATAAACTAACATCGTCGTAGCCAGTATTATCTATCATAGTCTTTGCAATATTTTTAATATTCTCTTCAGACTTTTCTCTTATAGGTCTATATAGCATGCCTGCTTGACAGAATCTGCAGCCCTTAGTGCAGCCTCTAAATATCTCAACTACAGCTCTTTTATGAACCACGTCGATGTATGGAACTATCATCCTATCGATTTGGAACATCTTGTCAACACTTGAGATGTAATTTCTCTTTACTCTATCTTTACAGTTCGGATTTAGTTTTTCATAATTTTTTACAGTGCCGTCTTCATTGTAATGAGGCTTATAGAATTTTGGCACGTAAAAGCCATCTTCCTTGGCAAGCGCTTCAAGGAACTCATCTTTCGTTTGATTTTTTTCTTTTTTAATCTTTAAAAGCTCCAAAAACCTTAGCATCATCTCTTCGCCCTCGCCTATTTGGAAGACGTCGATAATCTCGGCTATGGGCTCAGGGTTAACTGCGCATGGTCCGCCCGCTACTATGATGGGGTCACTTTCTTTTCTGTCTGCGCTTTTATATTCAATATTAGCTAAGTCAAGCATCCTAAGTATATTAGGAAAGCTTAATTCATATTGCAAAGTAAAGCCTATTGCATCGAAGTTCTTAAGCTCTTCTTTATTTTCAAGTGAAAATAATTCTAAACCCTCTTCCCTCATCTTTCTTTCCATATCATAATTAGGCAAAAAGGCTCTCTCGCATAAGTAGTCATCGTTTTGATTGATTAAAAAGTAAAGTATATGAAGCCCCAAGTAACTCATTGCTAGCTCATATGTGTCAGGAAAGCAAAAAGCGAACTTTACCTTTGTTTTATCAAAATCTTTAACTATAGAATTCTTCTCCATGCCAATATATCTTGCAGGTTTCTCTACAAGTTTTAGTATCTTTTCTAATTTCTTTCTATTTATCAATATATTCTCCTTACTTTAATACCTTTGTTACTAGCGGTAAATCATTCGAAATATTCTCTTTGTTCATGCCAAGGTACTCGGCTATGGCTTCTCTAACCATAGGTCCAGCGTTTATACCAGTTCCACCTTGGAAGATTAATGCGCTAACAGCAATTTCAGGCTTTTCATATGGTGCAAAGGCAACAAACCATGCAAATGGATCATATGTTCTTCCTGTATATGGATTAACACCATTTTTTTCTGCTGTACCAGTTTTACATCCAATATTTATAGGGAAATCTTTGAAAACAGCTTTTGCCGAGCCAAGTTTACTTACCTTATGCATACCATTTTTAATAACATCTAATTCGTCTTTGCTCTTAAGACCAATGTCTTCGCCTTGTCTTTCAAATTTATAAATTTCTTCTAAACCGTCATATGATTTTATCGAATCGATTAGGGTTAATTTGTTTCTAAAACCTCCATTGGCAATAGTGGCAACATAGTTTGACATCTGTATTGGCGTATATGCTGAGTCACCTTGACCGATAGTTACATATAGCGTGTCGGCAAGATTCCACGTAGCTTGATTTAGGTAAGTATATTTGATTATATCAGCTAAGCCCTCACGCTTGCCCGGAAGTTTCTTTTCTGTGTCAAGTCCAAGCTTGTCAAGCCCATCAATAACTTGATTTCTAGTCATATTCGGTCCTTCTTCAAGCCATGATAATATTTCGTTTATAGCCTTATCCTTAAATACTTCATCATATCTTACATCTTCTTTTACATAATTATGAAGATTGTCGTTTAAATAGTTTCTTAAGTAAAATCTCATGTTTTGAAGTTTCTTTTCTGGGTTTGGTACTCCGCCCGAGAATTCATTTGGCACGTTTATCTCTATACCAGTCTTGTCGTTAAGACCAAATCTCTTCGCCATATCAACTATGTCGTCAATAGATAGCTTTACTTCAAGTTTCTTGCCTAATCTTTGGTTTTCGCCCATTGCCAAAGAATAGAAGAAGTAGTTACAAGATACCTTTAAGGCGTCGCTTAAGTTGACTGAGCCATGAGTTCTATGATAGTCTGTCCATAAAAGACATCTAAACTTCTTAGCGCCAAGCTCAGCATATCCCATATCCGTGATTCTTGTCTCAGGACTTAAGCCTTTCTCAAGAGCCGCAAGTCCTGTACACATCTTAAATATAGAACCCGGTTGCACGGCAGTTTGTGTTGAAACATTTAGTAGCGGTCTTGCTGCTAGCGAGTTTTTAACCTCAGTAGGCTCTAAACTGTCCCAATCATTCTTGCTTATACCAGTTGCGAATAAGTTTAGATTGTAGCCTGGGTAGCTTGCCATAGTCAAGACTTCACCCGTGTTTGGATTGTTTAAAACGATGGAGCCTGAAGTAGTATTATCGTAAGTCCTCTTTCTCTTTCTATCCCACTCCATCTTAAAATCGCCGTACTTACTATCAAAAGTGCCGCTCTTTGGTATGGTCTTTATAGTTCTTTCAAGAAGTTTTTCACAGTTCTTTTGTAATTCAGCGTCAATACTTAGGTAGATGGTATTGCCTCTAACAGGTTTAGTCTCAGAAATAACTCTAGTTTTATTACCGATTCTATCGACTTCGACAACCATCTCGCCATCTTTACCCTTAAGTAGATCTTCATAAGCCTCTTCAATACCAGTCTTACCAATTATGGAGTCAGGTAAATATTTCTTTTGATTTATATACTTTTCTATCTCAGCATCTGTCGAGATCTTTCCTAAGGAGCCAATAACGTGGCACATCACCGAGCCCATAGGATAGTACCTAATTGGCTCTATGGATATGTTTATACCAGTATTTAAATAAAGTTTCTCTTCAATCTTAGCAACTGTTTGTGGCTTTATACCATAAGCAAAGTTGATTGGCTGATAAGCAAGTTGACCTTGCTTTAAGAATAATTCGTATATACTTAGAAGTGTTTTTGCTTCATAACGGGCATAATCTTCATCTATGCTGTATTTTTCCATAGCTTTTTGAAGAGTTTCCTCAGGAGTTTTTTCTTCAAAATCATCCTTAAATTTGAAAATCCTGTCTAGGAAAGTCCTGTACTGAATTAAGTCAACGTACTCGAAGTCACCTGCTATGGATATCCTTGTTTGGATTTCATCCTCTAGCATGCATTTTTGGGCATATGGTCTAATCTTGTTATTGCTGATAAATTGGTCCATGATCTCTTTATTGTCCGCTTCTCTAATTAGCTCATCTATAGCTGGGATCTCAGGATCTAGATTTTGGTCTTTGTATCTATATAAAACATCTAATGTGTCTGGATTGATTATAGCTTCGACCTTTGTCTCGATATTCTTTGACCTAATTAAGTCTATAAGTATCTTGCCTGGTGCTATTACTTCATCATCTTCGTTCTTATAAGCTTTACCAAGCATATTTTTAAGCGATGTGTTCTTAAATATATTAATAAAGTCTTCCTTAGCACTTGTATCATAAGTAACATAGTCTGGGTACTCTTTCATAAGTGATCTCTTTTGCTCAAGATATGACTCATACAAAGTGTTTACGCAGTCTTTAAGTGCAATCTTTTCAAGACCATCTTTCTTATACTTTTCATAAACTAATTTTCTAATCATAGGATGTGAGAATATCCTATTAAGCACTGTGTCATCACTAACTATAATCTCAGTAACTAAGGCTCTTGGACTTAAGTCTTCATTAAACTCATTCTTTTGCTTAAAGTCTAAGAACTTGTCATTAGCAACGAATTCATACCTTTCTCCAGTGTTTTTATATTCAACTGGAAAGTCAACAAACTTTGATTTTATCGCATATAAAGCTCTATTAGCAAGTCTTACATCATAACTCTTCTCATCATTATTAAAAGTCATATACATATCTAAGCAGCTGTCTAAAACTTCTTTATTCTTCATAAAATCAATGACCGTTTTAAGAGGCGACTTGTCTGTACTTATGTAATCAGCCTCATCTTTATAAGCAAAGTAGTTAAAGTCTATCGGGAAGTCGTTTTGATAGATAACACCGTCTTCTTCAAGGCTTGTAGCAAGCTCAAGAAGTGCCTTGTTCCTATCTTCTGCCTCTAAGTTTAGCATATCATCCTTATAAAGTTGCACAGTAAAAGAAGGAAGATTGCCAGCTACTAACCTTCCGTACCTGTCTCTAATCTCGCCTCTTGGAGCTGTAACAGTTATTGTTCTAATTTTAGAATTGTCCGAGATATATCTGTAGTGATCACCTTCGATTAAGGTCAAGTGAGCAAGCTTAAGCACTAATATGCTCAAGACGACGATAACAACTAGATTTATAAATGTATATCTCTTATTCTTCTCAATATTATTCATGAAATCACCTAGATATCATAGTTCTTATACCTGAATATCCTCTTTGATATTAGATATGAAAGTACCCCATATAGAGCTACGAATACTATCTTTATAGAGAAAATGTTTCTCGCAAGCTGTGCAATTACTATATTTACACTCATAAAGCTTAAAAGTACATATGTAGCGAGCACATAGAATATATAAACTACTATATTAATTAAAGCTATGCTTAATAAATTCTCCATGTTAATGTTGTCTCTGATGAAATATATCATTAGATAGATTATTGTAAATAAAAATAAATTTACAAACAATACTTCATGTGCAAGTAAATCGTTTAGAATGGCTACTAGCACTGTCCAAACTAAGCCTTCTCTACTCTTTGCTAATAGTGCAAGCGACACGATTATGCACAGTGTTAAGTTAAAGACAAAGTTAGGCGGTAAGAAGTTTGGCAAAATCGCTGCTTTTAATATATAGTTTATAAATAAAAAAATTAAAAACGCTAATATTTTCATCTTGCTACCTTTTTATTATAAATACGTTGGAAACGTCTTTTATATCTACTGCTGCTTTTATTTTGATAATCTTCTTAAGATTGGATTCATCATTAACTACTTCAACTACTTCACCAAGGTAGATGTTTGCTGGATACTCATCAGATGAGCTAGAAGTGATAAGCTTATCGCCAACAAGGACGTCTGCGTTTGAGTCAAACATGTAGCCTTCGATTGTAGAGTCAAAAGTACCGCCCATAACGCCCGACTCGTTGTTTCTAAGTATATTAAAGCTTACTTTAAACTTATCGTCGTTAAGCGAAATAACTCTGGATGAATCCTTTGATGCGTCTGTGACCTTACCTAATAGGCCTTCAATATATACATTGTTTTGTATCTCAGAAGCTCCTATAACTATGTCACCATCTTTAATACCGTCCTTTGTTCCCTTGTTGATGGTAAATCTCTTGTACCATTCATCAGGATCCATAGACGCTATCTTGGCCTTTGTTAAATCATATTTTGTATTTTGTAGTAAATTGTATTCTTTTTTAAGATAAGATGACTTCATAATAACAGTTTCGAGCTCTCTGTTCTTATCTTCAAGCACAGTTACTTTATCTTCAAGCTCTTTGATTTTGCTACTTGTATCATCTTTTGAAAATAAATTTTTAAAGCCATTAGAAATTCTGTTTGCTCCATCATAGAAGAAAGCCGATACCTTACTCATAATATCGCTAGGAGCAGACTCAAGACTATTAAGCCCTTTCTTTTTATTGTTAAGGCTAATAATCAAAACTATGGCTAATAATAAAATTAAAATTGTGAAAAATACTTTATGTTTTTTAATAAAATTCATTCTATCACTCCATGAGATTGTGTTCTTTAAAACTAAAGAATGTATCTCCAATAATTAAATGATCTAAAATAGATATACCAATAATTTTCGAGCACTCTACGAGTCTGTCAGTTAATAATTTATCCTCATTAGATGGGCTCGAGTCACCACTTGGGTGGTTGTGAATAAGTATGCAGCTGCTTGCGTTGCACTTTACAAGGTCTCTAAATACATCTCTTGGATGCACTTGCGTTGAGTTCACAGTACCTTTAGAGACTTCGATTATCTTAATAAGTTTAAGTTTTGTATCAAGTGCAAGAACTATAAACTTTTCTTGAGGCTCGTTCATAAACTCATTTCTATAAGCTTTGTAAACCTTTTTTGGATCGTTTAAGCTTTCTGCTTCATATAGACTAGATGGTCCTGTAAGTCTCCTTGCTAATTCAAGTGCGGCTATTATTTGACAGGCCTTTGCCTTGCCAATGCCATTAACCTCAGTAAGGTCCTCTACTTTTAGTGAGGCATAGCCATTTAAGTTATTAAATCTTTTTAAAATTTCTTTAGATAAATCAATTGCGCTAAAGTTTGTTGTGCCAGTACCTATGATTATAGCAAGGATCTCAGCTAGTTCAAGTGCTTCTCTTCCGCGGCTGATGAGTTTTTCTCTTGGCCTATCATCAAGCTTTATGTCTTGCATCATTAATTTTTTCTCTTCAAAATCATTCATTTATAAACCCTCTGATATTCTTAAATCTATTGATAAAAAGTTCTGCAATTTTAGCTATAAGTATGGATGTAAATGTGCCGATAATCACAAGTATTGGCAGGTATCCGAAGATAACCTTATTTGATAATAATATCGATGCGCATAATATTTGACCAAAATTGTGAAAGAATGCGCCGACTGCACTTACCCCATATATGCTAAAGTACTTATCGAAGTAACGCTTAAATATATACATAAAGATTACGCTAAGTAAGCCCCCAGTCATTGACATCAAAAACGCTATGATGTTACCAAATTGAAGAAATACTAATAAGTTCTTTATAATGATAATAAATATAGCGTACTTAAATGAGTAGAGATACAAAACCGCTAAAACAGCGATATTTGCAAGCCCTATTCTTAGTCCTGGTATGCTAAACGAAAGTGGTATGAAGTTTTCTATGATGCTTAAAACAACTGCAAATACAGTGAATAAAGCAATGTATATAAAATCTTTAGTCTTCATCATTTAATTACTGCATCCATTTCGTCATCATCTTTTTGATCAGTTTTTGATCTAATCTCAATAATCATTCTGTTTGGTATACAAACTATACTTTGATTAGTGCTATGTATCTTTCCTTGCAAAACGTCTAGCTTGTTTGGACAGTCCGCCTCCAAGACTCTTACGTAGTCTTTAGCAACTTCAATCTTGTTAAAGCCATACTTCGTTTTTAAAGGATATGTATATGTCTCGTCTTTAAATTCTAATCTCTTATAGTCTTTGCCATCAACTGAGATGGCGATGTATGTATCATTTGTATTAGGCGCGAAAAATTTATCTTTAATGATAAAGATAAATGAAAATAATATTAAAGATATTATTAAAACGACGTCTAATTTTTTCATATAATAACCTTCTTCTTTATCGTTTTAAGGGTATGGCTCTACCATACCCTTAAAAGATAATATTGATTAATTTTCTTCTTTGCTAATAGTTTCAGCTGCCTTTGCTTCTTCCTTTGCAGGTGCTTCTACTTTTGTAGCCTCTGCCTTAGGTGCTTCAACCTTTGGAGCTGCTGGCTTTGGTTTTAAGTTCTCAGCATGAATTGCCTTTGTAGGACATTTTTGTGCACATATAGTACAGTTGATACATCCTTCGTAAACAATGTGAGCTAAGTTATTTTCAAAAGCTATAGTATCCTTTGGACAGTTCTTAACGCATATCTTACAGCCAATACAACCTACGCTGCATGCTTCTTTAACTTTCTTGCCCATATTAGTGTTTTTACACTTAACAAATACCTTGCTCTTGTATGGAACCATCTCGATAATTTTCTTTGGACATACGCCAACACATATCTTACAAGCCTTACATTTATCCTTTAGAACAAATGCAACACCATTTCTCATCTCTATAGCATCGAATGGACATGCTTTAACACAAGATGCACAACCAACGCAGCCAAACTCACATGACTTTGGTCCGCCTGATATTTGTGATGCAAATGAACAGCTTTCTATGCCTTTATAATCGTATTTAATTTTTGTTTTATCGCAATCGCCTTGGCATAATACATTTGCAACCATCTTTTCAGAGCTACCTGCATCAACGCCAAGTATTTCAGCTATCTTACTTGCGCATGTTGCTCCACCTACCGGACATGCATTAACAGGTGCATCGCCCTTAGCGATTGCATTTGCAAGGCCTTCGCAGCCAGGGAAACCACAAGCACCGCAGTTAGCTCCTGGTAGTGCAGATAATACTTTATCTACAGTTGGATCTAGTTTTACTTCAAATACTTTTGAAGCTATTGATAGTAAAACAGCGAATATCAAGCCTATGATACCACAGACTGCTATAGGTATTAAATATACTTCCATATTCTACCTCCTATACTAGTCCTGAGAAGCCCATAAACGCGATAGACATAAGTCCAGCTGCGATTAGTGCAAGAGGCATTCCCTTAAGTGGTTCAGGTACATCAACAAGTTCAAGCTTTTCTCTTAATGATGAAAGTAGTATTAGTGCTAAGCCAAAACCAAGTGATGCGCCTATAGCGTTTGTAATTACTTCAAATATGTTGTATTCACTTTGAATGTTAAGTATAGCAACACCAAGTACCATACAGTTTGTTGTGATTAGTGGTAAGAATACACCCATCGCTCCGTAAAGCGCTGGTGATATCTTCTTTATAACCATTTCAACGAATTGTACTAAGGATGCTATGATAAGTATAAATACAATTGTTTGTAAATATCCTAAGTTAAATGGGTTAAGTAATAGTATTTGTACATAATAAGTTATGATTGAAGCAAGTGTAACAACAAATGTTACTGCCACGCTCATACCTGTAGCTGTCTCTACCTTACTTGAAACACCAAGGAACGGACAAATTCCTAAGAATTGAGCGAAAACGTAGTTGTTTACAAAAATTGTAGAAATTAAGATCTTAAATATTGTTCCCATCTAGTTTTCCTCCTTCTTTTTGCTCTTTAATAAGTAAATGTTAAAGATGGCTACGAATATACCTAGAACAATGAATGCTCCTGGAGGAAGTACGAATAAACTAGCTCCTTGGAAGATTTGTTTACCCCAGATTGATCCAGCGCCTATTAATTCTCTAACAAAACCTAATGCGCATATTGCGATAGCATAACCTAGGCCAGAAGCAAAACCATCTATCATTGAGTAGAAAACGTTGTTCTTTGATGCAAAGCTTTCTGCTCTTGCAAGTATCATACAGTTAACTACTATAAGTGGAATGAATAAGCCTAGTTGCTTATACATATCTGGTAAATATGCGTGTAATACTAAGTCTATGATAGTAACGAATGTTGCTATGATAACTATATATATAGGTATTCTTATCTTTGAAGGAATGATCTTTCTTAATAAAGAAATAAATATGTTCGATAGGATTGTAACTATCATTACAGCAGCTGCCATTGTAACTGAGTTTTTAAGAGTACTAGAGATGGCAAGTACTGAGCATAGACCAACTAATTGTGATAGTATTGGGTTGCCGTCAACCATACCGTCTTTAAATATTTTTGATATCTTCATCTCGCACCTCTACTTTATCTTACTTAATGCGTCAATTGCTTGATTAACAGCTTCTACAGTTGCTCTTGAGGAGATTGTTGAGCCTGATATAGCTTGTATTTCTTCTCCAGAAGCAGTCTTTGATAAAACTAATTCTTTGCTTGCATCTTTATCACCAAATTGATCTTTAAAGTCATCATGTTCGATTCTATCACCAAGTGATGGTGTCTCCTTGTGTGATAAAACAAGTATCTTAGTAATCTTATCTTCTGCAACGCCTGTTAATATAACAACGTCTCCGCCATAACCTGATCCAGAAGTTTTGAATGTGTATCCTATAACTGAACCATCTTTTTTCGCTTCGTATATATCTTGAATCTTTTTATTTTCACTCTTTAAGCTTTCAAGTTTTGCTGCATCAAGCTGATCAAAGCTATCAGCATCTGGAATTAATTCTTTGAAAGCAGCTTGAGTTTCTTCATATTCCCTTTGGTCTATGATAGGCTTAGTCAAGCTGTTTGTGTAAGATAAAACTCCGCCAGAGAAAGCTGCAATGATGAATAATATTAAACCAAGTTTTAATGTTTCTTTCATTTGCTCTTAACCTCCCCAAATACCTTAGGTGTAGTTAATGACTCGATTAATGGTGTAGCTGTGTTCATAAGTATGATTGCATATGAAACACCTTCTGCCATACCTCCATATATTCTGATTATAGCAGTGATTAGACCGCAGCCTATAGCAAATATGATTCTACCATTAGGTGTTACAGGACATGTAACGAAATCTGTTGCCATGAAGAAGGCACCTAGTATAAGTCCTCCGCCAAGTATATGGTATGGCAATAAGCTTATGTCGACACCAAATGCTAGCAATAATACTGCTGTAGTTAAAATATATAAGCAAGGTATTTTCCAATCAATAACTTTCTTTACTATTAAGTAGATTCCGCCAAGAATCAATAGTATAGAACATGTTTCACCTATAACTCCACCGATGTTACCAATTGCCATGTCCATAAGTGATGGCAATTCAGCTGTTGTACCTGCCTTCATTAGTTGAAGTGGCGTAGCAGATGCTACTCCGTCAGGTGTGATGTAATTAGTTATAAGTCCTGGCCAAGATGCCATGATAGCTGCTCTTGCTCCAAGTGCTGGGTTCATAAAGTTTGAACCGATTCCACCGAAGATTTGTTTTACTATGCATATAGCAAAGAAACCGCCAAATACTGGCATCCACCATGGTGCACTCGCTGGTAAGTTAAATGCTAATAAAATTCCTGTAATTACAGCTGATAAATCGCTAACTGTAACTTTCTTTTTGAATAACTTTTGCATAAGTACTTCTGCTACAACGCATGAAGCTACTGATACTACTGTTAGCATTAAAGCGTTCATACCGAAAAAGTAGATACTTGCTGCTAAAGCTGGTAGTAATGCTATGATAACGTCTAGCATCATCTTTTGAGTAGTATCCTTAGAACGCAAATATGGAGCTAAGCTTACTCTGTAAAGCTTTTCTTCTTGTAAATTTTTATTTGTTTCCATATTTCCCTCCTATCTAGATCTTCTTAGAGATTGTTTTATCTCTCTCTTTGCTACTGAAATTCTTTCAGCTAAGAATCTCTTTGCAGGACAAACATATGAACAAGATCCGCATACTATACAGCTTTGAGCGTTGTATTTGTCGCACATCTTAAGGTTGCCTAGCTCTTGATATCTTGAGATATAAAGTGGCATTAAGTGTACTGGACAAGCTTCTACGCACTTACCGCATTTTATGCATTGGCTTTCTTCTTCATCTTTATAGTCGTTATCAGTTAATAGGATTATACCTGATGTATTCTTTGATATAGGAGTATCTAATGAATATTGAGCAACACCTGTCATTGGTCCACCAACTATAACTTTTGTAACATCGCCATTAAAGCCGCCAGCTTGTTCAACTAGATCTCTAATAGATGTTCCAACATATGCGTTGATGTTCTTAGGTGTTTTTACTCCGTTACCTGTAACTGTAACTACTCTCTTATGTGATACGTGACCAAACGTTACTGCATCGTAGATAGCTACGAAGGTACCAACATTACTTACAAATGTATTAACATTCTTAGTTCTTCCTCCTTGAGGAACTTTTCTACCTAAGATAGAGTCAACCATTCTATAAGCGTCCCCTTGAGGGAATTTAGTTTTAAGTACTGCTACTTTGATGAACTTGTCATCTTTTAATTTTTCTTCTAGTAGGTCAATAGCGTCTTGTTTATTATCTTCAATTCCTATGTAAGCACTGCTAACATTAAGATATTTCATAACTATCCTAAGGCCGCCTATCATTCTGTCTGAATATTCAAGCATCATTCTGTGGTCACATGTCAAGAACGGCTCGCATTCAGCAGCATTGATGATTATAGTGTCTATGGTGCCATCATCTGATGATTGTAATTTTGCAAATGATGGGAACGCTCCTCCACCCATACCTATAATTCCTGCTTCTTTAATTAGTTCGATGATTTTTTCTTTAGATAAGTTTCTAAAGTCACCGTAACCTTCCATTAAAAGTTCACTACTGTTTGGATTGCCTAGTGCTTCTAATTCTTCATCACTTGCTTTTTCAATAGTGATTGAATTAACTAACCAGCCTCCTGTAGTGTAAACTTTGCCAATATCTCTAACTATACCAGAAATACTTGCATGAACAGGAGCAAATAAAGATGCATCGCTGTCACCAATCTTTTGGCCTTCTCTAACAAAGTCGCCTTTTTTAACAAGCGGCGTACATTCAGCACCTACGTGTTGATTTAGTGGAATAACAACTTTATTAGGCTCTTTTTGCTCTTCAATAGCTTGTTTTTCTGATAATTCCTTGTACTCAGGCATATGAACGCCCCCAGTAAAGGTTTTAAGTATTGACATAAAATCACCCCATTTCACAAATAAATATTATAACATTAAATTCGAATAATATCAAGACTTTGCGCTCACAATAATTAAATCTTTTATCTTCGAATAAAGGTTTTGAAAATTAATCTTGCCATCAAATATCATATTCTCTTTAAATATTAAAGCATTCTTCTCATAGCCTAGTGGTATATATATCTTTTCATCTTGAAGAAAATTATTTATTTCTTTGTATTCTATCTTATTAGTATATAAATTATTAAGTAGAGCCTCATATCTATCGTCAGCGTAGCCCATAAAGTTATTAGCGGACCTATTTGAAAACATATAGCTTAGGTCAAAGGCGTTGTTAACTAGGTACTCACCAACATAGATGTCATAATTTTCAGTAAAGCTAATCTCGCTCGCATCCTTTGCAAGCATCTCTACTTTAAAGCCTGCGTTATCAAGCTGTGTGTAAATAATATTTGCAATCGCTCTCTTCTTCGCGTCGTTTTTATTATATAGTATGCTTAGCTTAATAAGTTTATTATTTTCATCGACGTACTGATGATTTTCGTTTTTCTTTATACTTAGCTTAGATAAATCCTCTTTCTCTTTTATATCGTGAAGACCAAAAATTGATTCTTCAGGATAAAAGCCTTGGCATAAAGCTAAATTGCTTGAGAAAACCTCTTTATTGATCAGTTCCTTATTTATGCTAGCTTCAACTAGCTTTCTTAAGTCAATTGATGGCTTCTTCTTATGGTTAAAGCCAATATAATAAAGCTTATTCGATGGAAATTCAATCACAGAATACTTTGAGCTGTTTAAAAACGCTGAGTAATTTGAATCAAAAGCTGTGTATATATCAAGCTTACCAGTTTCGAATATGCCCTCAATATTAGCAGGGTTCTCTATAACTATGCCTGTAACTGTGTCAATGGATGCTTGACCATTGTAGTAGGACTTATTTTTCTCTAAGATAAGCAATTTATTGTTTTCGTATGACTTAAACTTGAATGGTCCTGTACCATTAGGCGTGTAATTATTATAGTCATCTGTTGCTGATATAATAGGAAAAGTTAATTTATACAAATTATTTTGACTTGCACTTGCAAATTTAACTTCTACACTATTATTATCAAGTCTATTGATAGTGAAATTTGCTGATCCATTAAAAATTTTATTTCCTTCGTCATTTATCAAATTATAATAAAAGGACCTATCCTTATTATTTAAGATATAATTATATGAAAAGATAACATCATCCGCGCTTAAAACTTTGCCATTATGAAATTTAACGCCCTCTCTTAACTTGATTCTATAAGTTCTCTCATCCACCTTTTCTACCGAACTCGCTAGCAAATTATTTAATGATGAATCATCATTGATTTCTAAAAGGCTTGAATAAATAAGGTCTTTATAGTAATAATAGTATAGGTTGTCATTAAGTATAGGATTAAATGTCTTAAATGGTGTTAAAGGCAGATTGATATTGCCTCCTTGAGATAATAGATAAGCTTCACTCGCCTCGTTTTGTGCGCCTTCGTTATTATCAGTTTTCTTGCAAGAAATTAGACTTACGCAAAGCACTAATACTAATATTAATAATATTTTCTTCTTCATTTGCTAAAGTCCTCCAATATACTTGAAAGCTCATCTAGAAAAATTCCATACTTATCCATAAAGTTAATGATATTTCTTGTCAATCTAATTTCTCTTACATATTTTCTTGTCTCTTCGAAATCCACGTAATTATCCATTTCATTTTTATTGTAGCCTTCAGCATTGATCCAGCGCTTAGCATTTTCAGGACCTGCATTGTATGCAAGGAGCGCATGCTCTTCATCTGCATCCATAAGCTTCATTAAGTATGACAAATAATATGTCCCTAGTCTAATATTGTTATCAGCAGATTCTATCCTGTAATCATCTATATTTAGCTTGTCCATAAGCCACATAGCTGTCGACGGCATAAGCTGCATAAGGCCTATAGCACCCTTTGATGAAACCGCCGTCTCCTTAAAGCGTGACTCCTTAAATATAACAGCCTTAACAAATGATTTATCTACACCGTATTCTGTAGAGTACTTATCTATGATATCATCATACTTTCTAGGTATAAAATATATATAAACTAGCTCAATAACAAATATTATTAAGAATAGTTTTATTAAAAATTTAATTAGCTTCTTCATTTATTCTCTCCAAAGTTTTCAAGACCTCTCTTTTTAAATCAGAATGAGTAGAATTGTTTAATATAATGTAGTCAGCTAACTTAGCCTTTTCATCATTCGTAATGCGAGTATCTATCCTAGACACAGCCTCTTCCTTAGTAATATTGTTTCTATTCATAAGTCTTTCAACTTGTATATCTTTATCAATATCTACAAAGATTATGCCTTTTATCTCAATATTTGCTTCATCAAAATATTTTTTCGCTTCAAAAAATACTGGCACTTCGATAAAATTAATGCCATCTATGAGCATATCTTTGATTTTTTTATAAACAAGAGGATGCACAAAGGCTTCCACCTTTTCTTTAAAGGCAGTATCTGTAAATATATCGCATCTCATCTTATCTTTATTAAGCTTTAAGCCTTCTGCAAAATATTCTTTGCCTATTAACTCTTTAAAGCTCTTTAAAAATTCTTCATCCTTATATAGCTCCTTCACAACATCATCCGCGCTGATGGTCATGTATCCTTCATCAGCAATGATTTTCAATACAGATGACTTTCCCGAAGCAATGGAGCCAGTCAAAATATAATTATTTTGCATCGTACCAATTATCCGCTTTATTGATATCAACTTTTAGATCCATATCAAGGCCATCAATATTTTCCATTAGATCCTTGATTATGTCTTTAACTCTATCCGCTTCTTCTTTCTTTACTTCAACAACGATTTCGTCGTGAACAGTTACAATTATATGAGCAGCTATATCCTCTTCTCTAAATTTATTGAATATCTTAACTATGGCAATCTTAATTATGTCCGCACTAGTGCCTTGTATAGGCATATTAAGCGCAACTCTCTCGCCAAAAGCTCTTATATTGTAGTTTGAATTTTGAAGCTCTGGTATATTTCTTCTTCTATTGAAAAGTGTCTTTACATAGCCATCTTCTTTAGCTTTTTCAACTACGTCATTCATATACTTGTGAACTCCAGAGAACTTTTCAAAGTAATTATCGATGTATTCTTTTGCTTCTTTTCTTGAAATCCCTAAGTCTTGTGACAATGAATAGTCGCTTATACCATAAACAATGCCGAAGTTAACAGCCTTTGCTCTACTTCTGTGCTCACTATCAACCTCGTCAAATGGAATACCAAAAACCTCAGAAGCTGTCTTCCTGTGTATATCTAAGCCCTCTTCAAAAGCGTGCAGCATCTTTTCATCATTGGCAATGTAGGCAAGTATCCTTAGCTCGATTTGTGAGTAGTCGCTATCAAGCAATGTGTAGCCATCTTCGCTCACAAAGGCTTTTCTAATCTTTCTACCAGCCTCAGTCCTTATGGGGATGTTTTGAAGGTTTGGATCTTGCGATGAAATCCTTCCAGTCGCTGTATTTGTTTGATTAAAGTAGGAGTGTATCCTGCCTGTCTTATCAATTAGGTCCTTAAGACCGTCAATATATGTTGATTTAAGCTTTTGATAAGTTCTGTACTCAACGATTTGATCCGCGATTGGATGCTTATTTGAAAGCTTCTCCAAAACCTCCGCATCAGTCGAATAGCCCGTCTTAGTCTTTTTGATAGGCTTAATACCAAGCTTATCAAAAAGTATTTCACTTAGCTTCTTAGGTGAATTAACATTAAATTCTTCACCCGCTAAGCTAAATATAATTCTTTCCTTTTCCTTAATAAGTTCGTCGTATTCGTCTCCAAGCCTTAGTAGCTCGTCCCTATCTACCTTAAAGCCTGTAAATTCCATATCTGCCAAAGCTTCACTAAGCGGAAGCTCTATATCGTAGAAAAGAGTTTTTTCGTCTAGATTCTCAATCTTTTCCTTTAATATTGGATAAACATCTTTTATAGTCTTGATCTCATTACTTAAGACTTCGCTTGCCACGTCCATATCAATAGCAGAGGCCACTTTAGTCCTAATTTTTTCCTTCTTATATATATCGTCAAATGAATTTATTTGTCTTTGCAAATAGTCCATAGCCATGTTTTGTATACTATAGTTTGACTTGTTTGAGTCGATTAAATAGTAGGCGATGGCTGTATCAAAGGCAAAATTTTTAATCAATATACCTTCTTTTTGCGCTAAGACATAAGCCTTTTTGATATCGTGTGAAATCTTTTTAATATTTTCATCTTCTAAAATATTTTTAATGCAAGATAAATTATCAGTTTTAATAATATAAATTTTGTCTAGAATAAAACTAATATATAAAATATCTGAAGTGAAGTATTTGTCAGTGTCTGTAGTGATATTAAAGATAAACTCATCCTTTACTTTATCAAGAGCTTTTAAATTATCTTCATCAAGTATTTCTACTTCTAAATTGTTTTGTGCTACTTCTATATTTTTACTGCATTCTAAAGAGTTAAGTCTAGAATTTAGTTCTAATTCTTCAAAAATTTCTCTAAGCGAATCATTGTTAGCATCATTTATTTTATAATCATCGATGTTCATTGATATATCAACGTCTTTAACAATAGTCGCAAGCTTTTTAGATAGAAAGGCCATGTCCTTGCCATCTTTTATCCTTTGATTAGTCTTGTTATCTTTAAGCTCGTCAATATGCTCATAAAGATTTTCTATAGTTCTGTACTCACTAAGTATTTTTAAAGCAGTTTTCTCGCCAATGCCATAAATACCAGGGATATTATCAGATTGATCGCCCATAAGGGCCTTTAAGTCGATAAATTCGTCGGGGCTTAGTCCATAAACCTCGTTCATCTTTTCTATATTATATGTATCAAACTCACTTACGCCCCTCTTAGTGATGATAACGTCTGTATCGTCCTTAATTAGCTGTAAGTAGTCCTTGTCTCCTGTTATAAGCACTTTCTTAACGTTCTTGTCATCAATCATAGTCAAAGTGCCTGCAAGGTCGTCTGCCTCAAAGCCAGCCTTGTCCAAAACCTTTATGCCCATCTTAGTAAGTATGTCCTTAAGTATTGGGAATTGAACACTTAGCTCATCAGGAAACTTCATTCTATTGCCTTTATAATCATCATAGATATCTTTTCTAAAAGTTTTTTCTTTTCTATCAAAGACCACGCAGATGTATTTTGGATCGTAGTCAGCCTTAATCTTGTCAAGCATGTTTAAAAAGCCATAGATACCGTTAGTAAATATGCCTTTCTTGTTACTCAATAATCTAATTGCATAAAAAGCTCTGTTAAGTAAGCTTGAACCGTCTATAATTACAAAATTTTCCACTATCATCACCTGCTAATATCTTAACATTAAATGAGGTATTTGTCAATTAATTAAGATCACAAATACATTGATTTATAAGCTTATTAAATACTTTTGAGCATAAAAAAAGATCAAACTAAAGCTAGTTTGATCATATATGGCGGGAGTATGTGCGAATCGAACACACCTATGAAGCTACAAACCCCACATGCACGGTTTTGAAGACCGGAGAGCCCACCAGGACTCATCTACCCCCAAGCTTATTTATTATAGCATAATTAAAGCTATTTTACAAGTATTTTATATTATTAAGACATTTTTTAGAAAAAATAAAGAAAATTTAAAAAAAGTCTTGCTATTTCTAAAAATATATGGTAAAATATCAATGTTATGAAATTTGGAGGTGAGATTATTGGCAAACATTAAATCTGCGAAGAAAAGAATATCAGTTAGTAAAAATAAAACTTTAGTAAATAAATCTAGAAAAACTGAGCTTAAGAACCTTATAAAGAGATTTGAATTATTGGTTAACGAAGGCAAAACAGATGAAGCTAGAGAAGTACTTAAAGTTATAGATAAAAAATTAAAGAAGGCTGAACAAAGAAACTTATTCCACAAGAATAAAGTAGCTAGAAAGATGAGTAGATTAACTCACAAGTTAAATAAGGCTGTTTAGTTAGAAGAGACCTTATTGTCTCTTTTAACTAAATTAAATTTTTTTAAGAAATTTTAAAAAAACCCTTTACAAATTAGAATTCTTGTTGTATAATGGTAAGGTAGTTTTGGACCATTAGCTCAGGTGGTAGAGCAACTGACTCTTAATCAGTGGGTCCAGGGTTCGAGTCCCTGATGGTCCACCAATAGAAACGTGTATTTGCACGTTTCTTTTTTTATGCTTTTTTTATTGTTTATCTCCCCCATATGTATTATAATATAGATATGAAGGAGTGATTCAATGAGTAAAATACTGAATTTCAAAAATAAGAACGACGATCAAAACGCAAAAGATAATAAATCATATACAAAAACCATTGCTACTAAACCTTACAAATTTACTTACGCTAATTACAAGAGCGGGCTTGTCCTTTCCTACTTATATATAAACGACAAGTCTTATGAGGTGAAGAGCTATTATGAAGCGTATGAGCTTATGCTTAAGATTCTTTCTCATGATTATGGCGATGCCATCTTAAAATATTTTGATGAGCATAATCTTTCATCTACTAAGAGCTCTGACTTTACTAGACCTTATAAGTTTATAAATGTCTATATTGAAATAAAGCTTGAAACGAAAAAGATGCTTAAGCTAATGGATGAGCTAGCCAAACTTTGCGGTGTTAATTACTATCTATTATCAAATAAAAAGAAACTTAATATTAATAGCACAAACGAAAGATATATCTCCTGGCTAAGCTACTCAAGCATTAGCGCTGAGGACGATGCTCTTCTTAAAAAGATGAGTGAAGATGAAATTAAAAACAATTTCGCAAATGACCTTGTCTTTGGAACGGCTGGCCTAAGGGGTAAGCTTGGTCTTGGTACAAACATGATGAACGTCTATACAGTAAAGCTCGCTGCTAAAGCCATTGCCCTAGTCCTTAAAGAAAAATTTGATTCCCCATCTGTAGTCATTGGCTACGATACAAGGCATATGTCAGAGGGCTTTGCTCATCTTAGCAAAAACATCTTCACAAATGAAGGCATTAAGGTATATCTCTTTGATGAAGCATTGCCAACGCCTTTCGTGAGCTATGGCATAAGGCATTACAAGGCATCTGCTGGGGTTATGGTGACTGCGAGCCACAATCCAAAGGATTACAACGGCTACAAGGTTTACAACGAGCACGGATCTCAAATACTTGAGGAGATGGCTGAGCTTGTGCAAAGTAAAATGAAGTCTGTGAACTTTGATAAAATTTCGATTAGAGAGAAAGATGATAAATATCTAAAAATGATTGACGATGAATTTTTTGCTTCTTATTATAAAGACCTCTACTCTATCAAAATGGATGTAGCTATGGATAAGGACTTAAATTTTGTCTACACACCTCTTAATGGTACTGGTCTTAAGCCTATTGTCAAAGTGATTAAGGACTTTGGCTTTGCAAATTATCATATACCTAAAATTCAAGAGAATCCTGATCCTGACTTTACTAGCTGCCCTTACCCTAATCCCGAATTTAAAGAGGCATTCAATGAGGCAATAAAGCTCGCGAAAGAAAAGAATGCTGACGCGATATTCGCAAGCGACCCTGATTGCGACAGAATCAACATGGCTGTTAAAAAAGATGGTGAATACATTATTTTGGATGGCAACAGAGTCGGCGCGCTTATGCTTGACTTCATTCTTAATCATACAAAGCCCACAAAAACTTCGTATCTAGTTAAGTCCATCGTCACATCGGATTTTGCAAAAGCCATTACCGAGGGCCATGGTCTTGAGTCCGCTGACGTTTTGACTGGCTTTAAGAATATCTGTAAGCTTGCTAATGACTTTGAAAATGTGAGTGACAAACACTTTTTCTTCGGCTTTGAAGAGAGCATAGGCTATGTCTATAGAGATTTTGTAAGAGATAAAGACGCTGTTAACGCTTTCATGGTGCTTATTCAAATGACTGCTTATTATAAAAAGCAAAATATAAATATCTTGGACCATTTAAATAGTCTTTATGAAAAGTACGGCTACTTTGTTCAAGCGCAAGAGTCCATAGTCTTCGAAGGACTTGACGGCAAGGACAAAATGGCTAAGATTATGGATAAGTTCAGAAATAATTACAAGAACGAGATCGATGGGCTTAAATTTATTAAGAGAGTCGACTACTTAAATGATGAAACTGGTCTAGATAAGTCAAACGTGCTTAAGTACTACATCGATGACTACTCATGGATAGCGATAAGACCATCGGGCACTGAACCAAAGATTAAATTCTATTTCTCGATAAGAGCAAATAATGAAGCTGAAGCAAAAAAAGAATTAGATAGAATTAAAACTATTGTTTTAGAAAAAATTAAATATTTTTAACAGATAAAGGGCTATGAGTTATCTCATAGCCCTTTGTATTATATAAATTCAGCCTATTTATTTTGTAGTTTTAGTAGTTTTATAAGCATATCAAGCGTATAAGCAAGTTCACCTCTAGTAAATTCAGATTCAGGTGCGTATTTACCTTTTGACTCAACTTGAAGAAGTCCAGTCTTTTTAATCGCTATAACTGCTTCTTTTGACCATTGCGGAAGATTTTTAAACTCATTCTCATCAACACTAACTACATCATATAATTTTATATTGTTTATCTTAATAAGCTTGTATAGCATAACTATAAACTCTTGTCTAGTAACTTTCTTTTCTGCTTTAACAGTTCCGTCACTATAGCCGTTTATTATGCCTTTAGATGCAGCCCACAATATAGATTCGTAATACCACTTATCATTTTCTAAATCGGTAAATGTATTCACAGCGTTTACATTTTTATCTAAAGATATGCTCATGAATACTTTTGTTACCATGGCTCTAGTAATGCTTAAATCTGCTTTAAACTCACCATTGCCCATGCCTTTTAGAACGCCTCTTTCCACCATGTTTCTTATAGCTTCATCTTTTGGTTCATTTGAAACGTCTTTAAGATTAACTTCTTGTTTAGGGTATTCGATTATAATACCTTCTTCCTTCTTTGTTTCAATAGGCTCAGTGCTAGATGTTTCTTCCTTAACTTTTTTCTCTTCTTTAATCTCAGTTTTTGGTCTAGGTCTATATGGCCTAATTGGTCTTTCATCATCTTCTGGTAATGGCCTTGGCTCAGGTTTTGGCTCTGGTTGTGGTTCTGGCTGTGGCTCTGGCTGTGGCTCTGGTTTTGGCTCTGGTTGTGGCTCAGGTTGCGGTTCTGGCTGTGGCTCTGGTACTACTCCCTCTTCTTTTTCCCATTTTGCATAAACAGTTGTATCTGTGATAGGTCTTTCTGAGTCAAAATCAAAAATTTCCGTACATTCTTTATCTTTATACCAGCCAATAAATTTATAATCTTTTTTACTAGGATCTGGATTTGGTTTTACCAGCCCAATGATTGATGAAGAGCCAACTCTTACAGTTTGATCTTCAATCTCTGTGCCGCCAAATGTTTCAAATTTAATTTTTGATACAATTTCAATAATATATAAAGCGTTCATGACATTATCATCACTAGATACTACGTGAAGTCTTAAATCTTTATATCCTCTTGCTGAAATAATAATCTCATCATCTCTTTCAAAGAAAGTTTTATTTGTAAATACAAGATTTAAAATATCTTGTCCGTTCATATCTTGTCCTGCTTCTTGAGTAAATATATAATTATTTATATCTCCACTCTTTCTTTTTATACTTATTTCTCTGATAGCATCAAGATATTCCTTGTCGCTTGGCTTATAAGCAATGCTGTGCTTACAATTTTCTTTATTATAAGATGAATCTTTTGATTCTATTTCTTCTAGAATTGGTTCAGAAGGATCTTTTGTGTTAAGCGATAAATCATACCACATAGCCTTAAGCTCAATATCTTTATCTAAAACAATCTTTTGACCTGGAAGTAATTTTTCATTATCTAATTGCCAATAATCAAATACTTTTCCATCCGGAGCTATAAATTTTGCTTCAGGTACAATGAAGTCTTCATTTGCATACGCTTTAGCATCTTCCATAGAACCACTAGCTTCGCCAGGATTGAATTTTACATCAAAGCTTTGATCTGCTAATTTCTTCCATAGAGCTTTTATTGTTACGTTGTCATTTATTTGATATTTATGACCTGGCTTTACTCTTGATCCCTTATATTCCCAAACATCAAAAACATAACCACTAGGTGCTGTAAATGTGCACTCTGGAAGCTCATATATATCTCCGTTATCAATTTTGACATCATCCATAGTGCCGCTGCCTTTATTTGAATCAAATGTAATTGTCCAGATAGTTTTTTGTCCCTCAATCTCAGAACTAATTGAATAATAAATGTCAGTTCCAAAATTATTATTAGATTTTATAGTTATTATAAGATTTTTATACTTCTTTGTGACTAATTTTATTGTATCTCCTTCTTTTAGTTCAGCGTTGTATGGGAATCTTAATTTTTTTATACTATTTGATGCATAGTCAACGTCATCAAATACGCTAAAATCACTTGTTTCACTTGTAGTGCCATTATGATTTATAATTATCTTATCTAAATCATCTAAATATTTTTTAGCTTCCTCACTAGATGCAAATTGAATAAAATGAGTATAGTCACTTGCACTTGCACTCGCCATTTGTGAATTTGGTTTTATTGGATCAAGTTTTTCACTCTCTTCCTCGTTTATCTTCTTTTTTTCTTTCCATAAGGCTTTTATTGTTATATCTTCGAATATATATTGATTTTCTCCAGGATTCTTCTCATTATTATAAACTTGCCAAGCCTTAAACTCTTTATTTTCTGGCGCATCGAAAGTACATTTAGGTAGTTCGTAGTTTGATTTCTTCTCAACTTGTACTGGATCCATCTTGCCTGTGCCAGTATTTGCATCAAAACTTATAGTGCACATCTCTTTATCGCTCAACTCATCTATCTTAGCACCTATCATATATGTTCCCTTTGTTGCTGGCTCGATCCAAGCATTATTAAACATTTCATATGATAAATCGCTATCCATCTTATTGTCAATTCCAAGAGCTAAATCACCATCAAGCTTTGTGAAGGCTATATAAAAATCGCCATCAACTTGTACATTAGTGATATCTAGTTTGTTCCAGCCTTCTTGTTTGAAGCTTAAATCCTTTTCAAATAAAATACGTCCTGGTAGTAAATCATTGTCATCTTTATCGTAGATTGAAATTCTGTACTTGCTACCACTAAGATCAACGTTCTTTGTCTTTGTTATATAATAAGATACTTCTTTAATCTCTACTAGCTTATCGTTTTTAATCTTATTGGCAAAAGCTCTGCCCTTTAAGTCTTGTCCAGCAATTTCATCACAAGTTTCATCTTGATATCCAAGATCTTTTGTGCCAAGATTAAATACCTTAGGACCCAAGTTTATATTTACCGTTCCAGAAGGCATAATAAATTCTTTCAAGGTAGATTTATATCCCGCTTTGCTAGCAATGGCAATGTATTTACCCGGAGTTAAGTTCTTGAAACTAATAAAGTCACTATCGATTTCTCCAAGCATATCACTCTCACCTTGTTTATATAGTTTTACATTGATATTGCCACTGATATCTCCGCCATTTTCATCATAAACATTTACATATACAGTTTTCTTTGCCGCTTTATCTAAGTATATGTCTTCTTTATGGTCTCCGCCTTTAAGAGTAAAGCTAATTGTTTTATCGTTATATCCTTCAGCGCTCGCAATGCCTGTATAATCACCTTTTGGAAGTTTTATCTCAAAGTAACCACTACCTGCTTCGCTGTCAACATAAGTATTAGTCTCATTGATATAAACTCTTCCGCTAAGAGGTATTATTCCTTGTCCCTCTTCACTAGATGAAAGTCTCTCCATATTTTCTAATCTAAATGGGCTTAGTTTTTCAGCCTTTGCTATTATATTTGTATCAGATTTCTTAGTATTTATGCTTACATCATCAATATACCAACCGCCGCATTGCTCTGGATTAAATTTTGGATTATCGCTTCCAGCATCTAAAACAAATTTAACTTTAAATTTATTGCTTAAATATTCTTTAGCAATGTCTACTTTGTTTGTAAACCAAGAGGTTTTAATGTGTTTTTCAACTTCACCTTCGTTAAGTGTATAAACTTTTTCCCAGTTTGCTCCATCATCTTTAGAAAAATAAATTTCGCCTATATCTTGATCATATGAATCATACTCATCAAAGCGTCTTCTGCCGTTTGAGCAGAACCAGTTTTGGTAGTAAAGACAAGCGTTATCTAATTTACTTAGGTCCATGCTAGGTGAAACTAAAGTATATTTTGTTTTTGCCTTTCTGTAATCATTCATTGATGTCGACCACATCTTCATTCCAGGGTTTTTACCTAGTGAGTTTACTGTAGCAGGCTTTTTATAATTATGATCATTTTTATCGGCTAACTCAAGCTCACCATACTCCCAAGGAGTACTGCCTTCTTCATTTGTCCAGCCTTGCTCGCCACTTTCGAAGTCATATACTAAATGCTCTTTACCTTCTGTAAATGTATGGCTTAAAGTTTCTGATGCTTCACTTGGCACATCTCCAATCTTGGCCACAGCATAGTAATAATAAGTTCCTTTTTGTGGTTTAGGTATATCAACTAGATCAATCGAATAATTTCCAAAACCTTTAAATTTATCTTTTTTATTTAATTTTAATACGCAATCAAATGGTCCATTAGGATCACTTGATCTATATAGCTCATAATCAGTAATTTTATCATTTTCAACTGGTGAAAAACTATATACTAATTTACCATCTTTTTTATCAGTTAATTTTATATATTTACTTGGTGCTTCAGGTACTTCATTTGATGCTTCATCTATCTTTATATCATCAATATACCAGCCCTTGCCCTCAGTATTATACTCGCCATTTGGTCTAAAGCCAAACATTATACATATCTTTTTGCCCTTATAAGCACTAAGGTCTATATACTCGTCTTGCCACTGTCCCTTTGATGAATTTTTATATGATCTTAATAGGTTCCATTCTAAGCTATCTGCGTCGCTGTCTTCACGAGCCTCAGCTATCCATACTTCAGCTTGATCAAAGAAGGCAAAATCCGAATTTCCTAAGTCATAGTAATGCTTAAAGCTTATAGCTGCATTTCTAGTCTCCTTGCTTAAATCTATTGGAGGCATAACAAGTATTGAACCAGTTCTGATTTTTTTGTATGGTGCTATACCAACTACTTTATTGTTTGGTTCGTCTTCTTTTATATTGCCCCACTTAAATAATTTTGATTCTCCTCCAAATTCAAAACCTGAGATATCTCCTTCAAAGTTTTGAGCATATCCGATGCCAATGCCTTTTTCAACTGTAAAATTAAATTCTTCAGTTTTAAAAGTTTGTCCATTGACATCTTTTGCTTCTATATAATAAGAACCATTATTTACTGATGTAAATGTGCTTATTGCAACGCTAACTGAGTAGTATCCACTAAGTTTACTTCCTTTCTTTAATTGCATTGGATATGCCTCATATCCATCTGTAGTTTTTAAATATAAAGTAACACTGTCAACACCAGCGTTATCGCTTACATCTGCATCAAAACTTGTTTTATATGTTGTAAATATTTTGTTTATAGGATTGTGAACTAACTTAGGTCCTTCTGTATCCTCTCCATGTGCTAATAATCTTCCTGAGAATATTGCCATAGAACTATCATTTACTTCATTGCCTTTTGCTTGTCCCTTCGCTAATTCAACTGCTAAAGCAGCATTTACCTTGCCATAACCATATGCATGGTTAGGACTACTTGTGTAGTCTTCATCTTTTAAAGGTGTTGCTGTTGAATTTAATATCTTCTCAATTTGATCAACGCTAAGGTCTTTATTGACAGAAAGCATAAGTGCAACTACACCAGTTACGTGTGGACCAGCCATAGATGTTCCAGTCAAGATTTCATATTTATTGCCTGGCATTGATGAAAGAATATTAACGCCAGGAGCAACTATATCTGGCTTCCATTTATCAGTGTAATCTGATTTACCTCTTAATGAAAACTTAGCTACGTGCTCATCTTTTCTAATAGCACCAACAGCATAACTTTCAGGATATGAAGCAGGAGTACCTATAGAATTTTCTCCACCATTGTTAAATTGACTAACGTTTCCCGCAGAAAATACTGGGAATATGCCAGCTTTTCTCCAAGCCTTAACTATATCTTGATAAAAACCATCTGTTGAATTGCCACCCCATGAGTTATTTACAACATTTGGAGCATATTTTGGATCTCCATTAGGAGCCATAATCCATTCGCCTGCTTTAATCAATTTTGCGTTATCTGTCTCGCCATCGTCATCAAATACTTTAACTGCCATCCACTTAGCTCTAGGTGCAACACCTAAAAGTGATTTCTCTCTGCTTCCTAATATAGTGCCGCATACGTGTGTGCCATGACCTCTAGAGTCGCTTGGTGTCTCTTGTGATCCGTCTTTGCCAGTAATTGTGTTATACCATGAATATGCTGCTAAACTTGCATCATTACCTCTATAATTATCTTTTATAGCTGGATGAGTGCCATCAACACCAGAGTCAATGATAGCTACAACCACTTCATTATTTGACGAGCTTGCAAGTTCTTGTGCTTTATCAGCGGCAATAGCTTTTAAATTCCATGGAACATGCTTGCCATTTGCTGTGAACATTGAAAAACTTCTTGCTTCTGGTGCATTCTTTTCTTTTTTATCAGCTTTTATCTTTTTATTTATAACTATCTTTTCAACATCACTTCTTTTAGCTAAACTAGATAGTAATGATTTTTTAGCAATTACATTAATACAGTTTATTATATGAAATGACTCGTAAAATTTGACTTGTCCTGTCGCTTTTTCGCTCTCAAGTATATCAAGTATGCTTTTTTGTGAGTATTCAGCAAGTCTTTCAGATTGTTCGACAATCTCCTCTCTGATTGCGTCTTGAATTTCTTCTTTGGATTTTCCATAGCTTTTGTTTTGAACATAGCTATCTATCCTAGAATAATCAAGTTCTTTGTTTAGTTTAATAATTGCGTCTACGAATTCATTATCTTCTATATCTTTAAGTTCTATAAGCTTTTCTTTATAGCTTAGTGAATTATTTTCTATAGCAAAAACATCAACAAAGCTTGTGAACATCAGTGCTAGAACAAGAAATAAAGATAAGATTCTTTTAATTTTGCTCATATTTTACCTCCTATGATAATATTAGTTAGCCTATGCTAACTTCTTAATTATAGCATAGATACTATCTTTTGTCAATAAAAAAACTATCACGATAAGACATATATTCTTAATTGTCAAGACATATGTTACACTTAGAAAAATATTCTTTTACAACTTGGTTTGGCGTTTTAAAGTTTAATGATATTTTAGCTGTATTGTTATATCTATTTTGATGCTTATATATTTGCTTAATCAGATCTTTTTCTCTTGTAAATGTTTTTCTGTTATACACTATTTTACTATCTTCTCTATGGCTTCTTTCTACTTTCCCATTTTGCCATGGTGAGTATGGTCTTGTCCTTTTAATCTTCATTCCTAGTTTTTGTGCAACTTTTTCAAATGCGCTTGTTTTGTCTGTCTTGTC